>JAQZDD010000328.1 GCA_028751055.1 Euryarchaeota archaeon Ods04
GACCTCGACGGCGAGTACGACGTGGTCTGGAAGGTTGCTGTGAGCAAGGGCGACGAGGCTACCCTCGACATACCCGTCGGAAACGGCGAGATGGAGCTAACGGTCGACGGTGACGAGGACGGAACGGTGGAGGTGGTAGCATGAGCACCGACGCCGACGACGCACCCGAGTTCGACCAAGACGCCGTCGACGAACTTGTCGCTCTCGCCGATGAACTCTACGGGCAGTTCGACCGCGGCGAAACGCCGAGGGTACGCATACCGACACGCTCAAAGTCGAACGTCGAGTACGACGAGGAGTCGGGCGTCTGGGTCTACGGCGACTCCGAGAGCACGCGTTCGGCGGCTTCGGTAAGCGGCGCGCGCAAGCTCCTGCGCCTCTCTTACGTCTTAGACTTCATCACCAACCAGATAGAGGAGAACCGCTCCTCCACTCTGCGAGAACTCTACTACCTCTCCGAAAGCTGGGGCGACGCCCAGTTCACGTCGCAGGACGAGAGCGACAGGCTTGTCGAGGACTTAGAAATCGTGAGCGACGTACGCCGCGAACGTTTCAGGATGCGCCCTGAGGAGGACGGCGCGACAGTCATCGGTCCGGCGCGGATACGCGAGCAGACACGCCGCGGCGAGCGCGAGATACACTGTCAGGAGGACGTGGGCGAGGGCGGCTACCAGATACCTTCGGACGTCGACAAAATCGAGTTCTTGGAGGACGACGCCGAGTTCGTATTAGCCGTCGAGACGGGCGGTATGCGTGACAGGCTCGTCGAGAACGGCTTCGACGAGGACTACGGCGCGCTCGTGGTGCATCTCAAGGGACAGCCCGCTCGTTCCACACGACGTATCATCAAACGTCTCCATGATGAGCGCGACCTGCCCGTCGTCGTCTTTACCGACGCCGACCCGTGGTCGTACCGTATCTTCGGGAGCGTCGCCTATGGCTCTATCAAGAGCGCGCATCTCTCTAAACATCTTGCCACGCCTGAAGCGGAGTACATCGGCATACAGCCGCAGGACATCGTCGACTACGACCTGCCGACCGACCCGCTCAGCGACTCCGACACCAACGCGCTGGAGAACGAACTCGAAGACCCTCGTTTCGACACGCCGTACTGGCGCGAGCAGATAGAGCTTCAGCTTGATATCGACAAGAAGGCGGAGCAGCAGTCGCTCGCGTCGCGCGGTCTCGACTTCGTCACCGACACGTACCTGCCCGAACGTCTCGAAGAGATGGGCGTCGTCTGAAGCCGGTTCGCCGCTCAGTCGAGTTTGACTCTCTCCGCCTTCTCCCTGTACTTCTCGTAGACGTCCTCGAACCAGCCGTACGCTTCCGAGGAGTCGAAACGTACGTAGCCGAGAGTCGAGCCTTTCTCGCCGTAGACGACGACTCCGGCGAGTGTTTCGTCTACCAGAATAAGACCGTAGGGGAGGCTTTCGTCGGTTACATGAACGCCCGTGCTAACCTCGGTAGACTCCTCGAAGTAGCGGCTTCTCTTCTCCTCGATGTACCCCATGACGCTGTCTTCGACCACAATCTCGACATCGACATCCGCCACAGTCACGAGACGATGTGTGTTCTCGATATACCTGTCGATGACCACGGGTGCTAGCCCACGTATCTCGTCCGCGCCCTCTGCGTCCTCCTCCATCTTCGAGACTGGCTCGTCCGGTGCCTTGTCGTCCGCGGGGTAGAACTCACCCTTGGCGAGCACCTCTGGCGGCGCGTCGACGCTGTCGAAGAGTTCACGGAACTCGATTGCGTGTTTCGTCTCCTTCAGTTTTAGGCAGACAGTGTGCCCCAAGTCAGTAAGTCTGTAGCCGTCGGAAGTCCTCTCAACAACACCGGTGTCCTCTAGGTCACGCAGCTGTTTGTAGACAGTCGACTCCGACTTGTCGACCACACGGCTGAGTTCGTCGCGCCGCCGCTTGCCGTCAAGTATTCCTTCCAAGTACTCGGCTCTACGGACGACGCGTTCGAGACGTGTGTCGTCGCTCAGTCTCACGGCGGACGCCACCTCGTGTGTCCCCGGCAGTCTCTTGTCCTCTTCTTTGTCGTTATCATC
>JAQZDD010000352.1 GCA_028751055.1 Euryarchaeota archaeon Ods04
GGGTTCTCCTCGCCGATGAACGGCGATATCATGTCGCCCGCCACGAGCAGGGTGTAGTCGAGCTTTTCGACCACGGGGCTGAGCATGTACGTCCGGTTGCCTTCGTGGACACCCTCCTCGCGCTCCACGAGTCCACGGTCTTCGAGGCTGCTCGCTATCCTGCTCCCCTTCCTGCTTGAAACATCAAGCTCCTTCCAGAGTTCGCTCTGGGGCATCTCTCCCTCCGACTCGATGAGACGCAGCGCGCGCCGCTCCTCAGGCTCCATACCGTAGTTCACGGTAGCCTCCTCCGTATCGTCGTCCTCGTTCGCGGCGTCGTCGTCACGGTACTCGTCGACGAGAACCAGTCTGTAGGTGTTGTTGCCTTCGTGTGTTGTCTGCTCCCTCTTTACTACACCCTTCTCTTCAAGGCGTTTTGCTATCCGGCTCCCCGTCCTGCTGGTAACGTCGAGAGCCTTCCAAAGCTCGCTCTGGTAGGCGTCGTCCGTCGACTTTATGTACTCGACGGCTTCTTTCTCGTTCTCGGAGAGGTTGTCGGTCATTCCTGCAGTACAAATAATCCCATAGCTTATATGTGGTTTGGAACTTCTCCGTCGCCACAGCGTCCCGCGAAGTCTATCTGATGAGCGACATAGACGAGCGTTCCGTCGTCCACACGTGACTTCCTGTCGTCGTACCACGCGTCGAGTTTGTCTTCGTCGAGCGAGCCTTCGTCGCGGACGGCATCGTATACCGTTCCAAGAATGTGGTGCAGAAGAGCCTCCTCGTCGTCGGTGTAGCCGTCGCCGTCCGGAAAGACGAGCCAGTCGGACGCACCCGCCGACGTGACCGTGCCGCCCGCGGAGCGTACAGCGTCGAAGACACGGCGTCCCGTCTTGCTGCTTCCGGCGCGCCCTTCGGCGTCCATCGTGGCGTGGTATGCGCGTTCGACTCGCGCGTCGAACCCTCCGCAGTCGCCACTGTCTTCGTCACATTCTCCGTCACCGTCGAAAGGCGGCTCGAACGCAGTCACGCCGTCGAAACAGACTGGGAAGTAGAACGCGTCGCCGAGGGCGAAGAGGTGGTCGACTGCACGCCGGAGGTCAAGTATGTCGAGGAGGGCGTGTGCGACTACGAGGTCGTAGCCGTCTGCGTCTTCGCCGTCCTCGTCGGCTTCGCGTCCGTAGTCGTACAGGTCGCCTTCGGCGAATGTTACGTCGAACCTCTTCGCGCCGTCGAAACGCATCTTGGCGTCGTCCCTTTCGACCGTGTAGCCGCACCGTCTCCCCCAGTCGGCGAGTCTCTTCCTGCCCCTCTCAACGTTCTCGGCGTCGATGTCGAGTGCTGTGTACGTGAAACGGTCGGGGAGAACGTCGCGTTCGACGAGATGCTGTACCATGGAGCCGACGCCCGCGCCCGCCTCGAAGACCGAGACGTTGTCCTCGTTCTTCAGACGTCCGCGTACGTCGTCGAGGACACGTAGGCTGAGACAGTCCTCCTCGACGGACTTCTTCGCCTCCAGATACCTCTGAAACTTCATCTCGGTTCGGCTATATGTTCCACGAACCCGACAGCCTTTCGGCTCGTTTCCTCCCACGACGGATGCTCACGCGCCGTCCGTAGAGCGGCGACGCCCGCGTCGGCGAGCGCGTCTCTATCTTCGGCGAGCGTGCGGAGGATACGCGCGACGCGCTCTCCGTCGTCCGGTTCGACCAGCCAGCCGTTAACACCTTCGTCGACGACTTCGGACGCGCCGCCCGCCGCGGAGGCGACTGCGGGAAGACCGAACGACATACCTTCGATGTACGCCGTTCCGAAGGACTCGTACGCAGACGGGACGACGACTGCGTGCGAAGCGCGCAGGAGCGACGAAAGTGCGTCGTCGTCAAGGAAGCCGGCGAACTCGA
>JAQZDD010000170.1 GCA_028751055.1 Euryarchaeota archaeon Ods04
CGCGACTGGGCGCGCGAACATTTCGACCTTTTCGCCGAGGAGGGCTACGAGTCGCAGACTGTCACCTGCGTCGAGAACACACGCGGTATCGACGTCGCCGAGACGGTTGAGACAGTCTCCGAGGAGTACGACATGCTGTTTTCAAGCGGCTACGGCGACCTCAGTGAGGAGTCTTTCCGTATCGGACATATGGGCGAGCACACGGTTGAGAGCATTCAGGAACTCACCGACGCTATCGAAGACGTCGCAGGACTCTGACTTCGTATCAAGCCTCACCTAAGCGTCGCCCAAACCCTCAAACGGCACCGACGCCTTTGTCGTACATGGCGGTAGACTATCCGTACTTCCTCGTCAACTACAAGATATACGATGGAACAGCCGGTGACGGCGGTCTTCGTCTCGCGCGGACTGTCGAAGAGGTAGCCGAAGAGACAGGAGCGTCGTTCGTCGTCGCGCCGCAGACTCCTGACCTGTCGCGTATTGCCGAGAAGGTATCGTTGCCCGTATTCGCCCAGTCTGTCGACGCCTCAGATACAGGACGTGGGAACGGCTCGGTAGCTCTCCCGACCGTCGCTGAGGTCGGCGGTGGCGGCGTGATAATCAACCATCCCGAGAGCCGCGACACCCTCGACGACATCGCTGAGACCGTCTCGCTCTGCGACGACCACGGTCTCGAATCCGTTGTCTGCGTCGACAGCGTCGAGATGGGGCGTGCCGTGCTCGCCTTCGAACCTGACTGCCTCCTGTTCGAGAAGCCCGGTGACATCGAGACGGGACGGTCGGTGGTGCGCACACATCCGGAACGCGTCGAGAGCTTCGTCGAGGCTGTCGAAGCATCCGAACCGCGGACACGCGTCCTCGTCGGCGGCGGTATCAGCGACGCGGCGGACGTGGAACGCGCTCTCGAACTTGGCGCGGACGCAGCTGGCGCGGCGTCGGCTTTCGTTGAGGCGGACGACAGACGTGCGTGGCTGTATGAGGTCGCCGACGCTCTCGTCGGAGCGGACGCAGGAGCGCGAGGGGTATAGATATCTACACGTCGTCCGGATGTGTGACTTCGAGTTCAGAGTCACTCCTTGGGTAGGCTACGCATGTGAGTACCCATCCGTCGGCTATCTGGTCTTCGTCCAGGTAACGGTTGCCGTCGTGTATGACTATCTCGTTTGCGTCTCCGTCGTACTTCGCCGTGCACTCGCCACACCTCCCGACCTCACACGAGTACGGTATCTCCACGCCGGCGTTGAGTGCTGGATACATCAGTCTCTCGTTCTCGGCGACAGTAACCCCGACCTCGTATTCACCGTCAACGAAGGTCACGACGTACGATTCGACCTCTTCATCGGGTTCAGGCTCACCGTCTAAGCATCCGGTGAGAAAGACACTGCCCATGCTTCCTACGGTAACCAGGACACGACGCCGGTCGGTGTTGGGGCATTCGCTGGACGGTCTATCCGACCTCTTTCCGCTTGTTTCTCCGCGGGCACCGGATGACTGCGGTTCGTCCATGTCTCTATCTTACGCAGAACTGGTAAAAAGATGCATGCCTATTTCCGTTGGTTAGTAAGATACATTCGGTTCCCTTGAATCCATTCTTGCTCAAAAAGACTCGCTCCGATGGATCTACCGAGAAACAGAGTTTCTCGAATCTCTGAAGTCGAGGATTCTGGACTCGGCGGGATTTGAACACGGTCACTTCGCTCGCTAAAGCTTCGCTCGTTCACTGCTCAAATCCCCCTCGTCCATTCTCGCTCAAAAGATTCGCTCCGATGGACTCGGCGGGATTTGAACCCGCGGCCTCTTCCTTGCGAAGGAAGCGATCTACCCCTGATCTACGAGCCCGCAGTAGGGCGTAAGAAACGCGCCCTAATTCGTTTTGTGCTTCTGCTCTTCCGCTCTAGTTCTCCAGCTCTATCTCTATCGATACGTCTTCGGGAACCTGCACTCGCATGAGCTGGCGTAGCGTCCTTTCGTCGGCGTCTAGGTCAACGAGACGTTTGTGGACACGTAGCTCCCAGTGCTCCCACGTCGCGGAGCCTTCCCCGTCGGGCGACTTGCGCACCGGAATTTCGAGGTTCTTCGTCGGGAGCGGCACGGGACCCGAGAAGTTGACGCCGGTGCGCTCGGCTATCTCCTTGATACGGCTCGTGATGCTTTCGAGCTCGTCGGGGCTCGTGCCGGACAGGCGTACGCGTGCCGTCTGCATTATCGCTCTTCTACTTCGAGAACCTTACCCGCCGCGACCGTCTGACCCATGTCGCGGATGGCGAAGCTCCCGAGCTGGGGGATTTCGCCCGCTGGCTCGATGGAGAGCGGCTTCTGGGGGCGGACGGTCACTATAGCGGCGTCACCTGCCTGTATGTAGTCGGGGTTCTCCTCCTTCACGTCGCCGCTCGACGGGTCGAGCTTCTGGTCTATGCTCTCGATTGTGCACGCGACCTGCGCCGTGTGGGCGTGGAAGACCGGCGTGTAGCCCGCCGTGATGACGCTCGGGTGCTGCATCACGACTATCTGCGCCTTGAACGTCTCGGCGACCGTGGGCGGGTCGGACGCAGGTCCACATACGTCGCCGCGGCGGATGTCGTCCTGTCCGACACCGCGGACGTTGAAACCGACGTTGTCTCCGGGTCCCGCGTAGTCGACCTCCTCGTGGTGCATCTCTATCGTCTTGACTTCGCCGCCTACGTCGCTCGGCTGGAAGCTTACGTTGTCGCCCGGGGACATCTCTCCTGTCTCGATACGTCCGACGGGGACGGTACCGATACCCGAGATGGAGTAAACGTCCTGAATCGGGAGACGGAGCGGGAGGTCGGTCGGCTCTGTCGGCTCTTCGAGCGCGTTGAGTGCTTCAAGGAGCGTCTCGCCGTCGTACCATCCCGTGTTGTCGCTCGCCTCCGCGACGTTGTCGCCTTCGAAGGCGGAGACAGGGATGAACTTCACGTCGTCCGCGCTGATGTTGACGCTCTTGAGGAGCTGTCCGATTTCGTCGACCGTAGAGTTGAAGTCGCCTTCGTCGTAGTCGACGGTGTCCATCTTGTTGACCGCGATGATTAGCTCGTTGATACCGAGCGTCTTAGCGAGGAAGACATGCTCCTTCGTCTGGGGCTGGACGCCGTCCTGTACGTCGACTACGAGCACAGCGTTGTCAGCCTGTGACGCGCCCGTAATCATGTTCTTCACGAAGTCGCGGTGCCCCGGCGCGTCTATAATCGTGAAGTAGTACTCGTCGGTGTCGAAACGCTGGTGGGCGATGTCGATGGTGACACCGCGTTCGCGCTCCTCGTCGAGCGAGTCCATGACGTAAGCGAACTCGAATCCGCTCTTGCCCTTCTCTTCTGCTTCTTCTCTGTACTGTTCTATAACATGCTCGGGGACGTTCTCCGTCTCGAACAGGAGGCGTCCTACGAGCGTGCTCTTTCCGTGGTCTACGTGGCCTATAACAGCCAAGTTCATGTGGGGTTTGTCGTCTGCCATTCTTACACCTCTTTCTCCTGAGTAGACTACTGTTTGAGTCGAACGCTTATTAACGATTACGGAAAACGCCTGTTGGCGTTTTCCTAATTAG
>JAQZDD010000336.1 GCA_028751055.1 Euryarchaeota archaeon Ods04
ACGTTTCTGCCGAGCCACAGGTAGACCAGCGTTCCGAACACCATCGCTCCAGCACCTATCCACAGGATTATTGCTTCGAGTTCCATATTCATATTTAGATGAGCAAAATGGTACTTATTAGTGTCGTAGCCAGTACCATTTCTGATAATAACAGAGTTCTTTACGCAGTCAAATAGCCAGAATATACCTCTAGTCAGAGGGTGGAACTTCAGGACAGGGTATGACTCCTAAACATACGCGCGGTGTTCGAGCAGAATCTCTTATCAGATATGATAAAATGGTGGCAAGCCGGACGTGCTATGGCTGTGCTCATCCTAAGTTATAATAAGTTAAGACACACCTCTGTGACCGTGGCAGAGATATCCGGTACGAAGCACGGAAAGAACCGGAGGCTTCGATGGACTACCTGACGTTCCACCTCCTGTTCACGGTTCCGTTGTTTGCGGCTCTCGGTGCTATCTACCTACGTAGACGCCTGTACGTCGACGACCACTCGCCGTGGGGTGCCGTAGTCGTCGCCGTCATCGCGTTCGTCTACACGACGCCGTGGGATAGCTACATGATACGCCGCGGCGTCTGGTGGTACGGCGAAGGACGCGTCGCGGCACGTTTCTGGGAGGTGCCCCTCGGCGAGTACTTCTTCTTCGTGATACAGCCTTTCATCACCGGCTTCTGGCTCTACCTCGTTCTGACGCGTCTCGATATACGTCCGTCTGGCGACTGGGTGCCCCGGTACGCGCTCGCTGTCTTCGCGGTCGCTGTGACCGGTGCCGGGTGGTGGTGGGCGCAGGGTGTCGAGACGTTCTACATCGGCATGATACTCGTCTGGGCAGGTCCTGTTCTGCTCCTGCAGTGGGCTTACGGCGGGCATCATATCGCACGTAACGCGCACGTCTTTGCGGCGGCGGTGGTTCCGCCGACTCTCTACCTCGCTTCCGTCGACCGTGTCGCAATCGAGAACGGCGTCTGGATAATCTCCGACGAACTCACGACGGGCATCGACGTGCTCGGGCTTCCCGTCGAGGAAGGCGCTTTCTTCTTCGTCACGAACGTGCTGGTCGTCCAGGGAATCATGCTGTTCCGGTGGACGCTCGACGACTGGCGCGTCTGGGTCGAGGAGTACGAGTCTGTCGCACGTCTCACCAGACTCTTTGGACTCGGTCCATCAGCGTGACGACGCCCGCGTGCGGAAGCGTAAGCGCGGCTAAGAGGACGAGGTAGAGCGCGAAGAAGCCTTCGAGAGTCGCAGGCGGCGAAGCGACGTACCAGAGCGCGCCGAAGACGACGAGCGCGCCGAGTGTGAGGGGCGTCGCGTCTTTGACGAAACGGAGGAACGCGCCCGAGACGTTTCCGGATTCGACGCGCTCCGAGGCGACGGGGTCGAGAGCAAGGAGACGTGCGATATGACGTGTCGAGTGCCAGAAACAGAAGTAGAAGCCAACCGCGAGTATGGGCGGCACGGACGCGAAGTAGACTCCTAACAGGAGGAGTTCGCCCGCCTCGAAGGTGGAGCGCGAGAAGTAGACCGTAGCGGCGCAGACGGCTACGAGGAATACGCCGACGACGAGACGGAACGTGGGTTCGAAGGCGAAGGCGACGGTGGACGCGCCGCGCGGGTCGAAGACACCGATGACGGCATCGGCAACTTCGCGGTACTCGTCGGGGAAGAAGACTAAGGGTGCGAGCATCGGGAGCGAACCCCGCGCAACGAGCGTGGAGGCGCGTCCGAGGCGCGTG
This sequence comes from Euryarchaeota archaeon Ods04, assembly GCA_028751055.1. Lineage (GTDB taxonomy): Archaea > Halobacteriota > Halobacteria > Halobacteriales > Halorutilaceae > Halorutilus. Next base: position 1,738 of record JAQZDD010000336.1, read on the forward strand.
CGGACGTTCGTGCGCAGGAATGCGAGAGAGGCGTGCAGGTCGCCCTGTCCCCAGTGGTAGAGCGTGAGCGCGATGAAGAAGGCGAATGCGAACGCGGGCGCGACGAACCAGACGGCGGCGTAGACGACGACAAAGACGGTGTAGACGACCAAGACGACCGTGACGGAGCGTAGGTCGGGCTTTCGGTCGCGGAGGCGCGCAGGTACGAGATGGTCGACCGCGCCGTGTGGAAGACCGAAGAGTACGATGCTGACCAAGAAAGGGACGTAACGGTACTCGGGAG
>JAQZDD010000240.1 GCA_028751055.1 Euryarchaeota archaeon Ods04
CTTTATCCCTGAACCCGCCGCACGGAGGCGTCTGTCGAGTTCGTACGCGAACAGCAGGTTTGCTAACTTCGACTGTGAGTACGCGTCCCACTTGCCGTACGACCCCTCGCCGTGGAGGTCGTCGAACTCCATCTCGCCGCGCGAATGCAGGTCGCTCGAAACCGTGACAACACGTCCACCGTCGGCGACTGAGTCGAGCAGAAGACCTGTGAGCGCGAAATGTCCGAGATGGTTGACGCCGAACTGCGTCTCGAAGCCGTCCTCCGTCTCGCGCCGTGGTATCGCCATGACGCCCGCGTTGTTGACGAGAACGTCTATCTCCTTGTCGCCGTCTTCTCCTGTCATCCGTTCCGCGAACTTCCTCACCGATTCGAGCGACGCAAGGTCGAGTTCCTCTACGACGACGGACGCGCCGTCGACCTCTCGGCGGATTTCCTCGGCGGCGTCTTTGCCGCGCTCCGTGCTCCTGCATCCCATGACGACCTCCGCGCCCTCCCGTGCGAGAACCTTCGTAGCCTCGAATCCGATACCGCTGTTCGCGCCCGTCACGACGAAACGACGCCCTGTCTGGTCGGGCACGTCGTCGGCGTTCCATGCCATAACCCCGCCTTTGTGTTTCGTGGACTTGACCGTACCGGTGGTCGGGACGCGCTACGGGCGTTAAGCTTATTAGGATTCATGACAAATGGTAACATATACCAAGGGGGGATAAGAATGATGAACGGAACAAGGTGCCGTACGTGCGGGAGCTTCGTGTACGCGCGCGACATCTCGGGACACGTCGACCCCGATGATGTCGTCTGCGACGCGTGCAGGGAGTTCGACTGTGTCGAGAGAAAGCCGAAGCCGCGTATGCTCTGAACCGGCAGGACGCGCTCGCTCACGGCTACGCAACGGCATCAGCTACCGCCAACGCAGGGGGAGTCAAGTCCGGGCTACGGACTACGACGGTAAGTTAGAGACGCATCTTTTTTGCTCACCGGTTCGACCGTAACGTATGAGCGAACCGATTCCGGAGCAACCCGAGGACGTGGACATAGACGACGTTCTCGAACAGCTCGGTGACCTGAAGCAGAAGGTCGACGAGGACGAGGAGAAGGTCGAGGTGCACCGCACGATACGCATGGTCGAACAGCTACCTTTCGGGAAGAAGGTCGAGAGGTACACGACACGTGACGTGGCACAGTCTTTCGTCGGGAGCATCATAATATCGCTGCCGCTCCTTGTGGAGGACGGCGTCTACGACATAGGCGACCACTTCCTTGATGTCACCTTATCGGGCTTACCCGTATTCCTGATAGGCAACGCCGTCTTCATCGTCCTGATGACCGCGGGACTACTCTACTGGTCCGACATACGTGACGTGCGCGTACACAGACCGCTGTTCGGTGTCATCCCGCGCCGTCTGCTCGGCGTCCTCGTTATCTCGTTCTTCACGGCAACGCTCGCTATGACGCTCTGGGGGCGCGTCGAAAACTGGCAAGACCCGTCTGTCGCTGTCGCGCGCATCTCGGTCATCTGGGCGGCGGCGGCTTTCGGCGCGGCTCTCGGCGACATACTCCCCGGACAGGCATCCGGGACGGACATCAACGACGTACTGAGGGACATCATAGGGATGGAGCGCAAGTAGACCCTCAGCCGCTAACTCGGAAGTTCAATCATTAGGATTTCCCACAATAAAAATCTTTTTATGCGCACGGGCAGCCTCTAGCCATGTGAATAGTTACCACACCTCACACAAATTATAATGACAGATTCCGTGAGGTTGGGTCGACTAAAGAGCAGGTGAATACATGGTAATAAACGAACCGGACGAACAAAAGGGCAGAAAGGGCATGAACGCACGCGAACGTGCCAACTGTGGCGTAGGCGTGCTGATGGATATGTCGGGAGAGAAGAGCCACGAAGTCGTACAGGACGGCTTGGAGATAGTCGAGAACTTAGACCACAGAGGCGCGCGCGGTGCCGAAGAGAACACGGGCGACGGCGCGGGAATCCTGATACAGAAGCCCCACGGCTTCTTCGCCGAGGTAGTCGACGAGATAGACGAACACGGCTTGGGCTTCGACGACTACGGAGTCGGGCAGATGTTTCTGCCACAGGACGACGAGGAACGCGAGGAGGTCGTCGAGGCTGTCGAGAAGGCTGTGCGCGACGAAGGCTTCGAGGTCGTGGCTTGGCGCGACGTTCCGACCGACAACGGCGACTTAGGCGAGACGGCTCTGAGGTCGGAGCCGGACGTGTGGCAGGTCTTCGTGACACACGAGGACGGCGTCGCGGGCGAAGACCTCGATTCCGCGCTTTACGTCCTTCGGCGTGTCATCGAGAAACACGCGGGCGACGTGGACGACAGTTTCTACGTCTGTTCGCTCGACAGACGCAAGGTCGTCTACAAGGGACTCCTGACGAACGCACAGGTACGGACGTACTTCGAAGACCTGAGCGACGAGCGTGTCGAGACGTCTTTGGCACTCGTCCACTCGCGTTTCTCGACTAACACGCTCGGCTCTTGGGAGCTAGCGCATCCGTTCCGTAACATCATACACAACGGCGAGATAAACACGCTCCGCGGCAATCTTAACTGGATGGCGACGCGTGAGGCGGACCTCGAAAGCGATGAGTTCGACGTTGAGAAACTCAAGCCCGTCACCAAAGAAGACCAGAGCGACACCGCAATCGTAGACAACGTCCTTGAGCTTCTGGTCGAGGGCGGACGAGAACTGCCGCACGCGCTCCGCATGCTCATACCCGAGGCGTGGAACAAGGACGAGACTCTCAGCGACGACAGACGCGACTGGTACGACTACCACTCGACGATAATGGAGCCGTGGGACGGACCCGCGCTTGTCGCCTTCACCGACGGATACAGCGTC
>JAQZDD010000137.1 GCA_028751055.1 Euryarchaeota archaeon Ods04
GAGAAGTAGCTATACGGCACGGTAGGTTTTACCGTGGAGTTTAGTAGTACCGTCTCGATAGTAATACTGCATGTCGAGTAACACGGACGAGACACACGGCGAAGTCATACGTGTCTCGGAGAAGGGGCAAGCGACCATACCCAAGGAGCTACGCGAACGGTTCGGTATAGAGACGCCGGGGAAGGTCTTCGTCCACGAGGAGGACGGACGCATAGTCGTCGAACCCCTGCCGTCGGTCAAGGAGATGAGAGGAGTTCACGCGGAGCGGTATGAGAAGGGCGAGGTTCTCGAACGTCTGCGTGAGATGAAGGACGAGGACCTGCGCGCCGAGCGCGAGCACGACGACGCACAGCATGGCTGACGGCTACGTCTTCGACACCGAACCCCTCATCGCCTACCTCTACGACGAACCGGGTGCCGACGAAGTTACGCGTCTACTCGAACAAGTCGACAGCGACGAAGCGGACGGCGCGGTTTCGCACGCCACGGCGACCGAGATAGTCTACAAGGTAGCGCGCCTCGAAGCCAAGGACGGTAAGCCGTCCGACGACGAACTCGGTACGGGCGAACGTGACCTACGTGTTCTGCGCGGATTCGGTCTGTCGGTAGAGACGCCGCCGTGGCGACTCGTCGCGCGTGTGAAGGCTTCGGGCGGCATATCGCTCGGCGACTCGTACGCTACGGCTTTGGCAGTCGAGAACGACGCCAGTCTCGTCGTCGGTGCCGACCCTGAGTTCGACGACGTTCCCGTCGACGTGAACCTTCACAGGATTAGAGAGGGCTAAGTCCGCTTCTCACGCCTGCGTACACCTGTTTATGCCGTTCTACCCTCTACCCTCTTCTCGAAGAATCCCGAGTACCGCATCAGCGTCGTGCCTAAGATGCTCATGACTAAGACGTAAGCGACCGCGAAAGCAGGGACTGTTTCGGTGATGAGCGGAACGTCGAAAGCACCGCTCGCGCCCGCCGCGATTGCTGCGATTATGAGCGAGAACTCGCCACGTGTAACCATGCCGAGACCTACGCGCGTCGACCTGCGCGTGTCGAGGTCGTAGAACCGCGCGCCGTAGAACGCCGTGGCAAACTTCGTCGGTGCGGTGACGAGAACCGCGACGGCTAACAGACCTGCGACGGGCAGGACGAGCGTCGGGTCGGTCTCCAAGCCTATCCAGAAGAAGAAGACGGCGGCGAAGACATCGCGGAGGGATTCGAGAAGGTTCTCTATCTCGTGTACATGGTCGGTACTGCTGAAAGCCATGCCGACAAAGAAGGCGGCGACAGCCTCGCTCACCCCGAGCGCGAGCGCGGCACCTGCGACAAAGACGACAAGACCGACGGCGCGTAGGACGGTCGCCTCGTTCGACTTTATTTCGAGGAAACGTTGGAACAGGGCGGTTCCGTAGTAGACGAGTATGAGGAGTGCGAGTATGAAGCCGACTGCGAGACCTATGTCGGACGCGGCTTCTGCGACGCCACCCGCGCCCAAGAGGAGTGCCGACATAACGGCTAAGTAGAGCGCGATGAACAGGTCCTCGTAGACGAGTATGCCGAGCATCGGTTCGCTCTCGTCGTTCGCAATCCACCCCAAGTCGATGAGCGACTTCGTGATTATCGCGCTCGACGAGATGTATACGATGCCGCCGACGAGGACGGCACCGACGACGGCGACCGTCGTCTCGACATCCGCGTTCCAGATTACGAAGAAGAAGACGACTCCGATTACGAAGCCGACGGCAAGGTTGAGAAGGTCGACCGTGCCCGCCTTGCCTATCTCTTCCTTGCTTTCGAGGAGGCGGTCGAGCGAGAACTCCAAGCCGAGGAAGAAAAGCAGGAAGACGATACCGAGTTCGGCACCGACCTCGATGAACTCGTTCACGGCGATATGTGGCACGTCCGCGCCGAACCAGTCTTCGCTCCTGCCGAGGACGTACGGTCCGGCGAGTACTCCCGCAACGATGTAGAACGGTATGACTGACTGTTTGAGGCGTGACGCTATAGCACCCGCGAGCGCGATGACCGCGAACATCACGCCCACGTCAAGGAGTATCTCAGCCATGGCTACCTACCTCCTGTGTCCATCGTCAGCCCTCGTCTTCCTCGTCACCCACGGCTTCGTCGGCGACGGGCTGGAAGTACGCGCCTTCGAGGATAGTCCCGATTATACGCGCCTCTTGGTCGTTAAGGTCGAGCAGTTCCTCGGCATCGTCGTCGGGGTCGTCGCGCCGGAAGAGTTCGCGTCTGCCGTCGTTCCGTATGATGACGATGACCTCGCAGTCCTCCGTCTCGTAGACGTACTTTTTTCCGACACCCGGTAGCTCGGTCTCCTTCACGTTAATCGGCATACTCTGTAATTAGAATCCCACAACATAAATGCCACCGTAGTTAATCCACGAGCGAGAAGCTTGTCCACTCACGCCGTGCCCACCGACATCGCGCTCGGAGCCGACTTTGCCATCGTGGTAGTCGTAGCTACGGTGCTCGGCTTCCTCGCGCGCCGGACAAAACAGCCGACGATAGTCGCGTACATCTTTACGGGCTTACTGCTCGGACCGGTATTCCTCAACATCGTCACCGACGACGGACTCGTCGGCGTCATGGCTGAACTCGGCTTGGGCTTCCTCCTCTTCCTGCTCGGCATCAAGATGCGTTTCGACGAGATACGTGAGATACTCCGCCCCATCGTCAACATCGCCGTGCTCCAGACGGTCCTGCAGACTGCGCTCGCGTTCGCCGTCGCGTGGTTCCTCGGCTTCGGCGTCACCGATACGGTCGTTATCGCGCTCGCCACCGTCTTCGGCGCGACGCCGGTCATCGTCAAGATACTGTCGGACAAGGACGAGATTACGACACTCCCCGGCAAGATAGACGTGGGCGTCCTGATAGTGCAGGACATCTACCTCGTCATCATACTCGCTATATTCAGCGCGGAGAATCTCGGCAACGTGCAGGAGATAGCCATCTCGCTCGGTCAGATAGGCGTCCTCATGGCGGGTATCGGTCTCCTGTCTTATCTGTCGTCGCGGTATCTCCTGCCGCGTCTGTTCCGCGAAATCGCCGACAATAAGGACGTTTTCTTCGTCGTCGGCGTCGCGTGGGCTTTCCTGTTCATCTACGTCGCCGAGACGTTCAACCTGTCTGTCGAGGTCGGCGCGTTCCTCGCCGGTCTTTCGCTTGCCCAGCTACCGTACAGCCGCGAACTGGAAGAGCGCGTCCGACCTATCACCGACTTCTTCATACTCGTCTTCTTCTCCACGATAGGTCTCCAGATAGCCGCCGACGAACTCCTTCATTTCTGGTGGCAGGCAGTAGTTGCGTCTGTCGTTCTCATGGTCGGCAACTTCTGGATAATGTTCTACCTCATCGACCGTGAGAACTTCAGCGTCAAGACCTCGTTCATCGGCTCCATCAACATGGTGCAGGTAAGCGAGTTCTCGCTCGTCGTCGGCGCGCTCGCCGTCCAGCGTGATTTCGTTGAGAGCGAGGTGCTCGGCTATCTGAGCCTCATGGCGTTGCTCACGATGAGCATCTCAACATACATTATTATGTACAACCACTGGATATACGAACGCGTCAAGCCCTTCTTCAGCCGGTGGGAGTCGGAGGAGGAGATAGACGTGGATATAAGCGAGTATCAGAACCATGCCGTAGTCGTCGGCTTCGACGGCATGACCAAGGACGCCCTCAAAATACTCGACGACAAGTACGGCGTCGTCGTAGTCGACAGGAACACGGCGCACATCGAGACGCTCGAAGACTGGGACTACGACTACATCTACGGTGACTTCAGACACGGCGAGATACGTAAGGCGGCACGTCTCAAGTACGCCGACTTCGTTCTGAGTTCGTCAGTACAGTACGAGATAAACAGCCGTATAGTCGAAGAAGCCAAGGACGCGACGGTCTTCGTCGAAGCCGAGACTGCGAGCGACGCCGCGAGGCTGTACGACGACGGAGCCGACTACGTCATCATGTCGACCGTGCTCGCGTCCGAGCGTCTCGCCGAGTACCTGCGCACCTACTTCAAATCGCGTGAGGGATTCTTGGACGACGTGAGCGACGACCTGCGCGAGATACGCGGAGGTGATACGGATGTCTGAGGTAGAGGTCATGATAACCGCGCTCGCCGCGATATTCGTCGTTTCGGCGGTGCTCCTCATCGTCGCAAACAGGTTCTCCCTTACCACGATACCGTTCTACATAGTCGCGGGCATACTGATATCGACGACGGACGTGATTCCGGAGGCGGAGATACTCGAACTCGCCCAGTGGGGTATAGCGTTCCTGATATTTGTCTTCGGC
>JAQZDD010000243.1 GCA_028751055.1 Euryarchaeota archaeon Ods04
TGCGACCGAAGCCGTCGCCGCCGAAAGCTTTGACGAACGGCTCGACGAGTTAGCGCGAGAACTCGCCGACGGTCCGACGCAGGCTTACGCCGCGACGAAACGTCTGATGGCGCGTAGCTTCGACAGAAGCTTGGAAGAGCAGTTGGGAGCGGAGACTGACGCGATGGCACGCGCGACGCACACAGAAGACTACGCGCGCGGCGTCGGTGCGTTCTTCGGCGACGAAGAGCCGGAGTTCACGGGCGAGTGATTTTCGGTCATTCCTCCCTTTTGGCGTAGTAGTTCAGCGTCACGAACCTTCTGCCGAAGACGTACATCTCGTGGCGCACGACTACATCGGCTTCTCTTTCGTGTTCGTCGCCTCCCTCTTTGTCGTCGGTAGCCCTGACGCTCAGGCGTTCGTCGAGCGGAAGACGGACGGGAACGAGCGGCGTCACGAGGTACAAGCCGCCGTCTCCGTAGACCGCCTCGTTTCCTTCGTCCGGACAGCCATCCCCGTCGTAAGTCGTGAGCAGAAGACCGTCGCCGTCGGTGTTCTCGAAACGCAGGACGCCAGCGAAGTTCGAGAGTGGCAGAGGAAATGCGACGGCTGAGTACCGGACGCCGTCGTGTACATGTGACGAGTACGCGCCGACCAAGACGCCCTCTCCTGTCGATGCGTCCCAACGTGTCCACGCGCGCACGTCTCCGCGTCCGTCGGCGTCGTCGTCAACGCCGACAACCTCACCGTCGATACGCGTCTCGGTCGTTGCGGGATGGATGTTCTCGAACCGCGACGCGACGGCACCGTAGAGACGCACCGGTAGGCGGAAGCCGCGCTCCCACTCCGGGACGACGACCATCTCGTACGTGTCGGTGTTCTCGTAGAAGTCGCGTACGTCCGGATGGACGGCGTCTGCGTCGAAGCCACGAACGGTTCCGTCCTCGTCGCGGTCGTACGCGTCGAGGTCGTCTATCATGCCCGTCGCGTCCGTCTCCTCGGCGATGCCCACACGGTCGAAGAAGTTCTTTCCTACTTTCCACCGCGCCCGCAGGTCGCTGAAAGGCAAGCCGTGCGCAGGGACGCGCGCTCGAACAGCACCGCCGCGCGATGCGAGCCACCATCCCGCCGCTCCGGCGACTCCGAAGCCCAGAGCCGCGAGTGTTCCGTGCGTCCGCACCATCGTCGGTATGTCGAGCAAACCGCGCTCCGCCTCTGCGACGTGCGTGAAGCCGTAGCTCGTGTACGCGTACGCGAAGCCGAGAGTGACGACGGCGACGATCGAAACAAACGAGATGCCGACGAGCGCGCCAGCGGGACGGTCGAGAGCCGGAACGACGCGCAGGAGCGCGAGCAGAGCCACCGTCACGACGGAGACGGCTAAGAGGGCGACAGCGACGAGTTCGACGAACGGCGAGAACGCGATGCCTAACCCGATTAAGCCGGGCGAGACGACGACGGCGTACGCGGCGGGCGCGAAGAGACGGGACGGCGCGTGCCGTTGGACGAGAGCGCGTCCGGTCAGACCCAGAAGGACGGGCAGGACGAAGCCCGCGTAATGGAAATGTATCGCCGTGAGCGCGACAATAACGTCGTCGAAGCCGAGCGGGTTCGCGCTCGCACGCGAGGCGACGAACCAGAAGCCTCCGACGGGGAGGTAGAGCGCGCCTGCCTCCAGAAGCAGTTCCTCAGCGGGGCGCGCGCCGCGCGGCAAGAGACGCCACAGACCGAAGCCGGCGACGAGGAGCGTGAGGAAGAGCCACGGAAGAGCGAGTAAGAACGCCGTCCCTCCCGCGGCGACGAACAGCGAACCGACGGCGAGCGCGGCGGCGAGCGGCTGGAGGTACACCGATGCTCGGTACCATCCGGAGTGCGTACCGTCGCGCCGCGGCGTCGATACGAGACGTAGACACAACGGAACGACGACGAGAAACGCGAGCGCGAGGAAGGCTTCGACGTTCCCGAGGGCGTGGACATCGGCTACGCGCGAAACGACGACGCCGAGCCAGACGACGGCACCGATTACCGCGCTCGTTTCGGCGTACGCGCACACCGTGTCATCCGAACGAGAGCGGAGACTCGGAAACATACAGAAGATAGTCTTCTTGGACGGATAACTCAACCCATTCGTCCTGCGACAGAAAGTCGGCAGAAAGTCGAAAGAGAAAGCGTGATGTGTCTCCAAAAACACGTTAAGACAACAAGGTGATACTATTTCTGAGCCTATGACGGGGCATGACGCATCGGTCGAAGGGACGGAGGTAGACGACGCAGATGTCCTCGAACTGTTCGAGCCTTCGCTCCGCGACTGGTGGGTCGAGGAGTTCGGCGAGTACGTCGACATCAACGGCGGGTACTTCACGCCGCCGCAGAAGGAAGCTGTGCCGCTGATACACGACGACGAGAACGTCTTAGTCGCGTCGCCGACGGGTAGCGGCAAGACTCTGAGTGCTTTCGCTTCAATCATAAACGAACTCCTCGTCAAGAGCAAGCAGGACACGCTCGAAAACTCGGTCTACTGTCTCTACGTCTCGCCGCTCAAGTCGCTGGCGAACGACATACACAGGAATCTGGAGGTTCCGCTGGAGGGAGTTGACGAAATCGCGCAGAAGAACGGACACGACGCCGTCGATATACGCCACGCAATCCGCCACGGCGACACGTCGTCGAACGAGCGGCAGAAGATGCTCGAAGAGACGCCGCATATCCTGAACACAACGCCCGAAACCTTGGCGATTCTGCTCAACTCGCCCAAGTTCCGTGAGAAGCTACGCACCGTTGAGTACGTCGTCGTTGACGAGATACATTCGCTCGCCGAAGGAAAGCGCGGCACACATCTCTCCGTCTCTCTCGAACGTCTCGAACA
>JAQZDD010000248.1 GCA_028751055.1 Euryarchaeota archaeon Ods04
CTAATAGCCTCCGCCACGAACCGCCGCATATGAGAACCAGCCTCAGCGTCCCCGAGGAGATACTCGAAGAGTTCGACGAGACGTGGGAGGCGGAGGAAATCGAATCACGGTCGCGCGCGGTGCGCAAGTCGATGTTAGAGTACATCGAGTCCCACCGCGAACTGGAGAAGGCAGAGGGACGTGTCGCGGCTTTCGTCGTCTACAGCTACTCGGGCGACGCCGCGGGGGAGACGCACGACGTACAGCATGACTTTCAGGAGATAATCGAGACGACGACACACGTACACGGCGGCGACGGCTGTCTCGAAAACATCGTCTGCCGGGGCGACGCCGAACGCGTCCGCGGTCTTGTGTATAGACTACGTGACTTCGACGACGTGGAGCACGTGCAGGTCGTTCTTCAGCCGGTCTCGTGAGACTCGATGCTGTCGAGGCGCATCATCGGATAGCCGTCCTCGTCGGCGATGCTCGTCTCGACTACGACGCCGTCCTTCTCGACGACCACCGAGACGTCAAGCATCGTCCCCTTCAGTTCGTCGTATCCGAAACGGTTGTGTTCGACTCCTTGTATCTCGACTTCCGCCTCGACGACGTACCTCTGACTCTCGACCGCCTGCCGTATCGCGTCTTCGAGCGACTCGACAGACGACTCGGTGACGGGTGTGCCGACGAACTGGTGGTAGAGCGCGCCTAGCTTTATGCCTGCCTCGAAGCAGGCTTCTTCGCTCGCCGTCGCTCTCTCGTCGTCGGGCATCAGTGGTACATTCCCGTCGTCGTCGCCGTTGAGCTTTCCTCTTCGCTCGCCTGTAGCCTCTTCGCTAACTGCTCCTTCTTCTCCATTATCTCCTCCGACTTCTCGACGAGTTCCGAAGTGTCAACCTCGATGCCCGTTATCGGTGTTATCCCCTTCTCGACTACGACGCGTGCCGCCGCCGGGTCGGGGAACTGGGGGTCCGACTCGACGATGAGTCCGACGGCGTCGATGTCCCTGTCGCTCGCCTCCTTGAGGAGCGCGCCCGTCGGACCGCTCACGACGCCGCCGTTCTCGGGCGGCTCTATGCCTTCGAGCATGCTCTCGCCGTCACCCGTCGAGACGCCGAAGAGCGACGGAACGTCGTCAGGCTGTTGGGGTAGACCGCTGACGAAGAGAGGTGTCACGTCGTTCTCCTCCATCCATCCTACCACGCATTCGGGGAAGTTCTCCGCTCTCGGCGAGACGGGTATGTCGCTCTTCAGGACGGCGAGGTTTTCGTCCTCGTCGGCGTGTATACGTACCGGAGGACGTACCCCATGGACGTTCTCCTCGAAGACGGCGACCTGCGGAAGACCGTCGCAGTCGACGCTCGCGTGGTAAGACATACCGAGCGTTTCGTCGAGGTGGTCAACTATTATCTGTCCCACGAGACCGACACCCGGAAGACCTTCGACGAGAAACGGAGCGTCGAGGTCAAGTTCCTGTACCGTACGTATCTGTGCCATGGTCTGATTTTCAACCTCCACCGGATAAATATGTCCCTCTTTCTTTGGATTTAAGTGGATGGGAAACCAAGGCTTCGCATCAGCCTTCAAACATGAACGAGGAAGAGATAGAGAAAGTCGCCGCCGAGATAGAACGTGTCGTCGACGACGAATCCGTGCCGCAGAACGTACGTGACTCTCTTACAGAGGCACTCGAACATCTCCGTGACGACGACTACGGTCCGTCGGAGAGGGCGGCGAGCGCGATGAACGTTCTGAACGACGCGTCGAACGAACCCAACCTGCCGACACACATACGGACACTCATCTGGAACGTCTCCGGCGAACTGGAGACGGCAACGACCGAATGACAGAATCCGAGACGGTGAAAGAAGGGGTAGAGACGAAGGTTCTGCACACCGGCGATACGCATATCGGCTACAGACAGTACGGCTCCGACGAGAGACGGCGTGACTTCCTGCGTGCTTTCGAACGCGTCGTAGAAGACGCAGTCGAGGGCGACTACGACGTTCTCGTACACGCGGGCGACCTTTTCCATTCGCGCAACCCGAGCATCGTAGACCTGCGCGAGACAGTCGGTCTTTTCTCTCGTCTCCGCGAGGGCGGCGTCGAGGCTCTCGCTGTGGTCGGCAACCACGAGTCGAAACGCGACGCCGAGTGGGTCGACATTCTGCAGGACTTAGGTCTCGTGCGCCGACTGGGACGCGAAGCCGTAGTCGTCGGAAACGTCGCCTTCTACGGCGTCGACCACACGCCCGCGTCGCGTGTCTCGGAGTTCGACTACGGCTTCGAACCGTCCGAGAACGACGACGCCGAACACAACGTCTTGGTTCTGCACGGACTTTTCGAGCCGTTCCCCTTCGGTGACTGGTCGCTCGAAGAGTTCGTCGAAGAATCTCCTGTCGACTGGGACGCCTTCATGCTTGGCGACTACCACCATCCTGAGCGCGCAGAGGTGGGCGGTGCTGTCGCGGCGTACTGCGGTTCGACGGAGCGCGCGAGCACCGCCGAGGAGGAAGCGCGTGGCTACAACGTCTTCGAGTTCGACGGAATCGACGTTTTTCTGGAGCGGCGCGCACTCGAAACACGTGACTTTGTGACCGTCGAGGCGAACCTCGTCGACGGCGGCACCGAGGAGGTCGTCGAACGCACACGTGAACGCGATGTCGACGACGCTGTCGTTATCGTCGATGTTACGGGCGACTCCGACGCGCCCGTCGTTCAGAGCGAGGTCGAGGAGTCTCTCTTAGAGAGGGGCGCGCTCGTCGCACGTGTAAACGACAGACGC
>JAQZDD010000101.1 GCA_028751055.1 Euryarchaeota archaeon Ods04
CGGCTACACGTTACGTGAGACACGTTCGTTCGAGAGACGTGACGGCGAACAACCGACTCACCAAGCGCGCCACACGTTCCGCGTTACTTTCGACGACACCGACCGTGCGGGCGAGATAATAGACGCCGGTGTTGAGGGCGGCGCGACGGCGGTTTCGGGCGTTTCGTTCACGCTCTCCGACGCACGCCACGCCGAACTGAAGAACGACGCGCTCGAAACCGCGATGGGTAACGCACGTATGCAGGCTGACTCGGTTGCGCGTGCGGGCGGTATATCGGTGACGCGCGTCCGTTCGGTAACGACGGCGGACACACGTTTCTCGCCCGTCGGCGTCGAACGCGCACAGCTAGAGGCGGCGGACGAAGCGGGAACCGTAATCTCGCCCGGACCCGTTGAGGTTGACGCTACGGTTGAGGTGGTATACGACATCTCTTCCTGACTCAGCCTGTTTTCAGTCGAACGTGTACGTGTCGAACTGCTTGACGCTGTGTGCGTAAGACGTGTAGGCGACAGCACCCGCGACGGCGGAAAGGACGCCGAGTCCGACAAACGAGACGGTCTGTACGACGAAGAAATGGTCGGGACGTAACGTCGGTAACACCAGAAGAACGAGCACGAAGACGCCGGGCAGGAAGACGGTTCCGAGGTAGCCCGCGGACGCGAAAGTCGTCGGAGGGTACAGGTCGTAGTCGGGATGGACGCTCTCGAAACGCGGGAAAGAGAAGCCGAGACCGACGGCGATAGCCGAGTAACAGACGGAGAGGTAGAGTCCTAGGACGACTAAGACGACGTGGTATACGGGCGAGACGACCGGGTTGAACGGCGCGAAGGCGAGTGAAGCCAGAACGAACGGTGTACTCACGAAGAGACCTGCGAGTACCTGGGCGCGCACAAAACGACGCCCCGAAGTCGGCGAGGTCAGCAGGATGTGGAGTACTTCGCCCTCCTCGCCGAGCGCGTTGAGACCGAAAGCCGCGCCGCTGAGGTAGATACCCGCGAGGAATAGGACGGGCGGACCGAGCGCGAGGAAGACGGGTGCGTCGAGAGCCGAGATGAGAAGGACGCCGAAGAGCAGCAACAACGGTGCGATGAGATGCGTGAACCTCATGAGGTTGCGTCTTCCACGGAGAAGGAGTCTCCACGTGAGTCTGAGCGTCTTCGTGCCGGAGAGGACTGCGGGCGGACGTTTCGAAGACGTGCTCTTCTCGGACGGCGACTCAGCGTCTTCCGAGTACCAGATTAGGGGTGCGAGACGGACGGAGACTCCGACCAAGAGCGGCACGGATGCCACGACGCCGACGACACCTGCTACCGTCCTCAGGCTTTGACTTCCGAGCGGCGTGCCTACAAAGAAGGCGTCGGCGTAGACTGTAAGCGGGGATTCGAGGTTGAGAGCGAGTAGGGCAGAGAAGATGCCTCCGCTCGGAACGTTACCTCCGCCCGGAGGCGAAAAGAACGCCAACGAGAAGACGGCGGCGGCTATGGTACCGAGAGCGAGCGCGACACCTCTGACGCCCCACTTCAGGAAGAACGGACGGTTCGGAAGCCAGAGAAGGATGAGCTTCACGAAGAAGCCCGCGGCGTAGCCGAAAGCCAAAGAGACGGCAACTAAGAGGAAGAAAGAGCCTACGACGGCTGGCAGGACTACGAGGGAGCCGAGACCCATGCCGAACGCCGTCGCAAGTAGGACGACAAGCGGTCCTGCGACGAACACGGTGCGCACGAAGTCCGCCACGACGATGCCGACGACGACCGAGGCGGGCGACACCGTCGTGAGTAGGAGGTCACGGTTTCCGACACCCCCTTTCTCGGAGAAGCTACGTCCCGCGAAGAGGAACGCGAGGTAGACGAAGGCGAAGTTGACGGTGACTCTGAACATGTCGAGTATCCCCGGCGGGACACTGACACCCGAAGCAAGCAAGCGTCCTAAGAAGTAGAGTAGAACCGAGGTCGTCAGACCGGCGGACATGAGCGAGACGAAGAGAAACGCGGAGACGATAGCGCGTCGCCAGTCGGATGTCAGCCAACGCCAGCTACGCAGAACCTCGGTGCGTGCGATACGCAGACCGTCTTCGATGTCTTCTCTCATGCAGTCTTACTGCTCCTCTTACACGGCACCTTCGTCTTGCTCGTGAGTGTCGCCGTCGCTGTTGTCGTTGCCGCTGTCGTCACCCACCTCTCCATCTCGTTCGTCATCAACGACGGCTCCGTCTCCGTCTACGACGTTCCCGCCTCCTTCGCCGCTCACGCCCATCTCGGTCGTAACCTCAAGGAACACGTCTTCGAGACTGCCGCCCTCCGCGCCGTGTTTTAGCTCGTCCGTCCCCACCTCCGCGACGAGAACCCCGTCTTGGAGAACTCCGACCTCGTCGGCGACCTTCTCGATGACAGGGAGTATATGTGTCGAGACGAGGACGGTCATCTCCCTGTCCGAAAGCTCTCCTATCAGCTTTCTGACGGTACGCGCCGCCCTCGGGTCTAGTCCGCTCGTGGGTTCGTCTAAGAACACGACGTCGGGGTCGTGTAGCAACGTCTGTGTGATGGAGGTCTTCCTGCGCATACCTTTCGAGTAGGTCGATATCCTGTCGTCGGCGGCGTCGGAGAGACCGAAACGCGAGAGGTAGTCTTCTATGCGTTCCTCGGCGGTTTCGTCGGGGATGTCACGCAGGTCGGCGATGTACTCCAACTGTTCGCGCGCCGTGAGTTCGTCGTAGAGAGGCGACTCCTCCGAGAGGTACCCGATATGTTCGACGACTGCTTCGCGGTTTTCGACCGAATCCCCCATTATGTAGGCTTCGCCGTCCGTCGGCTCTGTCAGCGTAGTGAGCATACGCATCGTAGTCGTCTTCCCTGAGCCGTTGGGTCCAAGGAGACCGTAGACGGTGCCCGCGGACACGGAGAGGTCGAGACGGTCGACGGCTGTCGTGTCGCCGTACTTCTTCGTGAGTCCTATCGTCTCTATGGCGTCCACTTAACGACGGATACGCTATCTGCGCATAAATATCTGTGTGCTGAGCTAAGCTACGTCACGTCGACACGTCGCCTCAGATACCCGTGTTGTAACGCAGTATGCCAGCGACGCCGCCGAAGGCGTCCTTGAGTTGCTCGCCCTCCTCGAAGTCGGTCGAGATGAACGCCACCTCGGTGCTCATCTGCTCGGCGAGTTCGATGAGTTCGTCGACCACGTCCTCGACATCCTCCAGTTCTGTCTCCGCGCCACACTCCGGGCAGTCGACGGGTGAGACTTCGACTTTACCCTCGAACGTCTCTTCGGTCTCCGCGCCGCATTCGGGACAGACGAACGACGCACGTTTCCTGCGTAGGTCTTCGGAGAGTAGAAGCTTGTCGACCGCGCCCGCCTGAAGGTTCTGGCGTACGTTGTCCTCTCCGTACGCCGCGAGTTCACCGCCACGGAGTTCGTCGAAGAAATTCGCCATCATCTTCTTGTCCTTCATCACCTCTAAGTCGGCGAGCCTGTCCTGTGCCGAGTCGACGAGTTCGTACAGACCGCTCTCGTCGGTGTACGAAACGTCGAACTTGTCGACGAGCTTCTGCTGTAGCTCGTGGTGTAGGTAGTCGCCGTCTATGAACTCCTCCTTCGTCGGTGAAGGACCTCCGACGAGCACGCCGTCTATCTCGTCCTTCTTAGGCACGAAGACTTCGTTCGCCATCTCTGCAACCTCCTTGTAGAACTTGTCTATCGCCTCGCGCCTGAGACGTGCGAAACGCTGCGCCGACTGTCCGCCCTTCCTCTGCTTTCCGGGGACGAGGCTCGACGCCGACGCGACAGGGTCTACGCGTTTACCGCTGAGCCAGCCGACGTTCGCCTCGCGTCTGTCTAAGACGATAAGCCCGTACAGAGACTTGTCGCGTATCATCTCCTTGAGCGGCTCCGTCTCGAAGTTGGAGTCGCAGTGGTAGATGTAGCTCTCGACGGACTGAGGCGGGTTCTCAAGGACTATGGTCTCCATCTCTGTCTTGTCGCCCTTGGCATCGACGGCACCCGAGAAGATTACCATACCGTTCTCGGGAACCTTCTTGTAGCCCTTTAGACGAGCCTGTATCGAAGAGAGAGCGTCCTGTACGTTGGTACGTGTCTGCTTGCTCTTGATGTTCGCCGCCTCGCTGTGCTCCTGTCGGACGTGCGCTACCACGTCGCTCAGCATCTTGTCCGGCGGTACGTAGATGGTAACGAGCTGTGTGCCCGAGCCTTTGAGGTCGTCGAGCCTCTCGACGATGCGTTGTAGCTCGTACCTCTTGGAGTCGTCTTCGGTCACTGTAGGAGAAACGCCCGTCTTACTAATGTATCCTTTCATACGACGACGTGCAGGAAGCCGTCGTCGTTGTCGGTGCCGAACAAAGCCCTTCCTCCGTCGACGGCTGGCGACGCGACCGCACCGTCTCCTGAGTCGTAGCTCCAGATACTTTCGCCCGTCTCCGTGTCCACGGCGTGCAGTACACCGTCGTCGTCTCCGACGAGCACGTGTCCGTCTACGACGGCTAGTGAAGACACGAAACGTGCGTCCGTCTCGTACGTCCACTCCCTCTCACCACCTTCGGCGTCGAAACTGCGCAGAACGCCGTCGGAGGAACCGACGTAGACGGCTCCTTCGGCTACGGCTGGCGACGTGCGTACTGAGTCGTCCATACTGGCTGTCCAGACGGCTTCGCCCTCCTCGCTGGCGTCTCCGTCCATGTTCCCGCCCGTCCGCACGGCGTGCACGGTACCGTCTTCGTCGCCGAAGAAGACGCGTCCGTCGGAGTAGGCGGGCGATGAAACGACGCCCGCACCCGCTTCGTACGTCCAGTCCGCCTCGCCCAAAGTCGCGTGGACTGCGTGCAGGTGACCGTCGATGTTTACGGCGAAGACACGTCCCTCGGCAACTGCGGGCGCGCATCTAACCGCGTCTCCCGTGTCGTAAGCCCACGAACCGCTTCCGCCCGCGGCGTCGAGTGCCCAGACGACGCCGTCTTCGTCGCCGAAGAAGACGCGTCCGCCCGCTACTGTCGGCGACGAACGTACCGCGCCCGTCGTCTGCTCCCAGAGCATACTGCCGTCGTCGGCACCGACACACGTGAACGTCCCCTCGTCGGTGCCGAAGTAGACGTTTCCGCGTTCGACGGCTGGAGACGAAACCGCGCCGTCAGTTGTGTACGTCCAGTCTAC
>JAQZDD010000398.1 GCA_028751055.1 Euryarchaeota archaeon Ods04
CATAGAGAACTACGACAGTCTGCGCGACGGACTCGAAGAGAAAGGCTACAGTTTCACGAGCGAGACCGACACGGAGGTCGTTCCGCACCTGTTAGCCGACGGCGAGGGCAGTCTCCTGAACCGTCTTCGGGAGGCGACAGAAATACTCGAAGGAAGCTACGCGCTGGCGTGCGTCTCGTCCGAGAGCGACGAAATCGTCGTGGCACGGCAGGACAGCCCTCTCGTTGTCGGGTACGGCGACGACGCCAACTACGTCGGGAGCGACGTGACGGCGTTCGTCGAGCACACACGCGAAGTCAGCTACCTCCACGACGGCGACATCGCACGTATCACGTCCGAAGGCGTCGAGGTCTGGAACGGCGGCGAACGTGTCGACCGCGAAGTCGAGACGGTCGACTGGGACGTAGAGGCGGCGGAGAAGGGCGGCTACGAACACTACATGCTCAAGGAGATACACGAACAGCCACGTTCCCTCCGTCAGACCGTCTCGGAGCGCGCCGACGAGGTCGAGGGCGAGGCGACGCTCGACGTTTCGGACAGGATTCTCGCACGTCACAGCCGCGTCGAGTTCGTGGCGTGCGGTACGTCTTACCACGCGGCGTTATACGCGAGGCGTCTGTTCGAGGACAACGCCGACATGCCCGCGACGGTCGAGTACGCGAGCGAGTACGACGGACCGCACAAGCCGTCGGAGACGCTCGTCATCGCAGTGACGCAGAGCGGCGAGACGGCAGACACGCTCAGCGCGATGCGACGTGCGGGACGTGAGGGCGCGACGACTCTCGCCGTCACCAACACCGTCGGAAGCACGGCGGCACGCGAGGCGGACGAGAACGTCTATATACGTGCCGGACCCGAGATAGGCGTCGCCGCGACGAAGACGTTCGCGTCGCAGGTCGTGACGCTCGGACTCGTCGCCGTCGCCGTCGGAAGGGCGCGCGGAACCCTTCCCGCCGCCGAAGCTTCGTCGCTCCTCTCCGACCTGAGACGTGTCCCCGGCGCGGTTCAGCGAATACTCGACGAGGAAGAAGCAATAAAACACGCGGCGGAGGAGTACGCCTACGAAGACTCCTTCTTCTACATCGGCAGGCGTCTCGGCTTTCCGGTCGCGCTCGAAGGCGCGCTCAAGCTAAAGGAGATATCGTACGACCATGCCGAAGGGTTCCCCGCGGGCGAACTGAAGCACGGACCGCTCGCTCTCGTGACGCCCGATACGCCCGTTATTGCCGTCGCAACCGAAGGCACGCGTCCTGACGAGACGCTCAACAACGTCAAGGAGGTCGAGTCACGCGGCGCGCCCGTCGTCGCTGTCACGTCGTCGGACGAACACGAGAAGCTTGCGGACGTAGCTTTCCGTGTGCCGTCGCTCGGCGAGATGGAGCCGCTTCTTGCGAACGTCTATCTTCAGCTTTTCGCGTACCATATAGCGCGTCTCAAAGGGCGTCCGATAGACAAGCCGAGGAATCTGGCGAAGAGCGTTACAGTGGAGTGAGTCGGATATTTCTGCGCCAGCCTGACTCCGCAGGAGTTCGAGGGGCGCAAATCTTCAATTTGCACCGTACGCGAATCG
>JAQZDD010000246.1 GCA_028751055.1 Euryarchaeota archaeon Ods04
AAGTTGACTGGGAGACGGAGTACGGCGTCGGCGGTACGCCCGTCGACGTAGGCGGAAGAACAGAGGACGGTCTCGTCCTCGTAGAACTCGAATGGCGGCGCGCAGACCCGGCAGACAACGCGGCGAAACTTTTCCGGCACGCCTCCGCATCCGCTTCGGACACGCGAGAAGTGGAAAGAGAAGACGTACGCGTCTATCAGGTCTTCACACGCTACTACGAACTTGCTCGGGGCGGCGTCTCCTCAAAACGGAAGAACGCCGAGTTCGTCGGCGAGGTGGCAGCGGAAAGCCTCGACGGCTTCGAGTACGCCGCGCTCACGCTCGATATCGTCCCGCCTAAACGCGGCGGCGCGCTACCGGACGGATGGCGCGACGAGGTGAGGGCTGTCGTGGAGGCGATAGCTACGCGAGTAAGAACCAGTTAGCCACGCAGTCTCGGTTTTTTCGAAAAAAGATGGAAGGTAGAGCAGGAAACGAACCGTAGCATACTTCACACGTAAAGCGGACTTACAGATGGATGTCTGAGACGGAAGTATCCGAGGAAGGAACGGGGTCGTCGGAGAACGCGGACGGCGACGCCGGACCGACCGACCCGGGCGACCGCATCGTGAGCCTCGACGTTCTCAGAGGGTTCGCGCTTCTTGGGATACTCGTCATAAACATCTGGCTTTTCGCGCTCCCGACGGTCGGCACGCTCAACCCAACGCTTTACGGCGACATGTCCGGCATCAACTACGCGGCTTGGTTCGTCAGCCACGTCTTCTTCGAACAGAAGTTCGTCACACTGTTCACGTTCCTCTTCGGTGCGGGGATGGTGCTTTTCATGGAGACGAAGGAGCGCAAGGGACAGCCAGCGAGACGGCTACACTTCCGCCGGACTTTCTGGCTTCTCGTAATCGGTCTCGGTCACGCCTACCTGCTGTGGTACGGCGACATACTCGTTGCGTACGCGCTCTGTGGCTTCCTGCTAGTCTTCGTGCGCAGGTGGAGACCGAGACGGCTTCTCGTCCTTGGTCTGTTCATGTTCGCACTCCCAGCGACTCTGTACCTCTTAGGCGGCGTTGGGTACACGGTTGCGGACGCCGAGACGCAGTCGGAGATAGAGGACACGGTTCTCGAAGGCTTCGGTGCCGAGGCTGTTGAGGCGGAGAAAGCCGTCTTCCAAGGCGACTGGCTAGGACAGGTTGAGTTCCGAGCGCCGATAGTTCTCGGTCTCCAGACTTTCGGCTTCGCAGTCGAGTCGTTCTGGCTGTTCGGCGGTCTCATGGTCATAGGGATGAGCCTCTACAAACAGGGCGTTCTGTCGAACGAACGGAGCACGCGTTTCTACAGGCGTCTCTTCGTGGGAGGTGCGGTTCCGGGTCTCGCTCTGATACTCACAGGTGTCTGGTACCGACACGCAGTCGACTGGGACACGGTTCAGGTGCTCCTTCTCGCACGACAGTTCAACCACTGGGGGTCGCTCCTCTTGGGACTGGCGTACGTCGCCGGTATCATGCTGGTTTGCCGGTACGCCGCAGGACGTGTGACTGACACCCTCTCTGCTGTCGGACGGACCGCCTTCTCGAACTACCTCCTTCAGACGGTCATAGCGACCTCCATCTTTTACGGGCACGGACTCGGACTTTTCGGCACTCTGGAGAGGGCTGAGCTACTCGTCGTTGTCGTGCTCATCTGGGCTGTTCAGGTGCCTCTGTCGGTGTTCTGGCTCGACAGGTTCCGTTTCGGTCCCGTCGAGTGGCTGTGGAGAACTCTGACGTACGGAGAAAGACAGCCGATGAGGAAGGAGTAGGTAAGAAGCCGAGTGTGTCGTCGATACTGCGGCGGAGAGCCTCGACGGCTTCGAGTACGTCGTCCTGACTAACCTCAAGCTTCCGGCTCGAACGGATTACCGTCTTCGATTCTGTGAACGTCTACAGCGTCAAAGTCGTCGTCGAACGAGTACAGATAATCGACTCCCTCGTCACGCATGTACGCGACTATGAGGGAGTCGACGAAAGACAGATTCTCGTAACGACGGAACACCGCCTTCGCGTCGGCGAACTGTCCGACGTTTGTGTGTCTCAGATGGAACCTTTCGTTCTCTTCGAGGCGTGTCAGGAACTCGTCAGCGAGACGTGTACCGGCGCGTTCGTTGAGTCCGTTTAGCGTCTCAGCCAAGACGTAGCCGAGAACAATGCCCTCGGGAAGGCTTCCGTCGTCGATACCGTGGACGACTTTGAGACCTTCGGCGTGTCTATTGTCGTGTGGGTAGGCAGCGGCGTAGAGCACCGTCGTGTCCACGACAGCTTCGGGCATCTCTCATTCTACCCCGAACGTGTCGTGCTCCTCCACGACATCGGTTTTTTCGCATTCAGCTTCTTCGACGTACTCTTCGGGTTTCCAGTCGTCGAACGTCCGCTCGGTCCTGTGCACAACCTCGACACGTACATCGCCGTCCTCGTAGAACCAGCGCAGACCGTCGCCGTCGTCGATACCGAGCGACCTGCGTATCTCAGCGGGAATGTTCGCCTGATTACCCGAAACCTTGCTCTCTGAGACAAATCCTTCGTTCTTGCTCATGGTCAATATTTCGCCCACAGAAAAATAAGTGTGACTGTTACACTACTCCAGTAGACGCCCACCGCCTTCGGCGAACCTCTCTCCATCGTCCGTTCTTTCGTAGACGACTTCGCCGCGCCTCAGAACCTTGTGCGGAAAGACGGCGTCGAAGCCCTCGTAAGGCGTCCATCCGCACTTCGAATGCAGACGTTCGGCGCGTACCTCCTCGACAGCCTCGTCGACGAAGAC
>JAQZDD010000226.1 GCA_028751055.1 Euryarchaeota archaeon Ods04
CCCCCGTGTTCGACGGAGTTGCGGAGCAGGTTCTCGAACATCTGGCGTAGCTTCCCTCTGTCCGCCATTACCGTGTTATCCGTCTCGACACGCAGTTCGGCGTTCTTGGTGTCCGTGTTTTCCCAAGACTCCTCTATGACCTCGTCGACGGCGACGGCGTCTATCTCCCCTGTTTCGTCGACTTCGCGTGCGAGTGAGAGGAGGTCGTCGATGATAGCTTCCATACGTTTGACCGCATCACGACATCTCTCGAAGAAGTCGGAGTCTCCCGTCTCCTCGGCGAGTTCTAAGTTGCCCATGAGCACCGTCAGCGGGCTACGCAGGTCGTGCGAGACGACGCTTGCGAAGTCGTCGAGACGCTCCTTCTGATGTCTGAGCCTCTCCTTCGACCTCCGGCGTTCGAGTTCGTAGCTTATCCAGTTGGAGACGAGTTCGACGAGCGTACGTTCGAAGTCGGAGAAAGGCTCTTCGCGCGCCTGTGTGTCGGCGAAACAGACGGTGCCGTGTGTCTCTCCTTCGACGGTAAGCTTCGCGCCTATGTAACATTCGAGTCCGAAGGCTTCGTACGCTTCGTCTCCTTCCCAGCCCTCCTCCGTGGCGTTCTGCAAGGATAGGAGTCCGTCTCCTTCCACCGTCTTACGGCAGTAAGAACCATCCAACGGATACGACTCGTCCGGCTGTAGGAGTTCGTGGGTGCCGCGTGCCTGCTTTACGGTCTGTGTACCCTCCTCCGTGTCTATCTCCGTCACGAATGCGTACGGAAGCTCAAGTCTGCTCCTGCACGCTTCGAGAACTATCTCTATCTTGTCCTCGAAAGACAGGTCGGGGTCCGACGTAACCTGGTACATCCCCCTGATTGCCATGTTGTTACGCAGAAGCCCGACCTCATGCTCCTTCTGTACGGTGATGTCGCGGATGCTCCCACGTAACTTAACTATCTCTCCTCTCTTGTACACCGGCTCGCCGCTGGTGCGCACCCAACGGATATCACCGTCCGCGGTGATTAGACGTAGCTCTTCGGTGTACGGCTCGCCCTCTTCGCGGCACCGTTCGACTGCGCGTCTTATGGTGTCCCTGTCTTCGGGATGGTAGAACTCAATACCCATCTCTAACGTCGGCTCGTACTCCTCTGAGACGCCGTGTATCCTGTATGTTCCTTCCGTCCATCTCTGCTTCCCTGTCTCAAAATCGACCTCCCATCCTCCGGTGTTGGCTATCCGTTCTGTCTTACGCAGGAGGTTCTGGCTACGTTCGAGTTCCCTCTCGTACTTCTTCCTCTCGGATATCTCGCGCGAGTTGACGATTACCCCGCCGACTTCGGTTTCACGCTGGTCGCTTCCCGCCATTTCGAGCCAGACGTACTCGCCGTCGTCGCGCTCGTAACGCATCTCGACGCCGCTGACGGTGTCCTGAGAGCTGTCGAGCAGTTCGGTGAACTCCTCGACCGCCGTCTCCATGTCGTCAGGATGCACGTAGTCGAAGGCGTTGTCGCCGACACGTTCGCCGTACTCGTGTCCGAGTATACGCACAGCCGACGGACTCTGATACAGAATCGTTCCGTCCTCGTCGAGATGTGTGACTATGTCGGACGAATTTTCGATGAACGCCTCGTACTTTTCGAGTTCTCGCTCGCGTTTCTTCCGTTCGGAGATGTCACGCAGGCTCAGGACGACACCCCCGATGTCAGTGTTGGTCTGGTCGGCACCGGCGGCTTCTATCCAGACGTAAGAGCCGTCCTCTTTTTCGAGGCGGAACTCAGCCTCGTCCATCTTCTTATCCGGTGAACCCAGTAAGGACATCAAAGTCTCGGCTACGTCGTCTCTGTCGTCGGGATGAATCCGCTCGAAGCTGTTTTCTCCGACACGTTCGTCCGGGTCGAGTCCCAGCAACTCCTCGGCACGGGGACTCTGGTAGAGTATGGTGCTGTCCTCGGCTACATGCATGATTATGTCGGATGAGTTCTCGACGAAAGCCTCGTACCGTTCAAGTTCCTTCTCGCGTTCCTTGCGTTCTTCGACGACGCGCGTGTTGACAATCACGCCGCCGACCTCCGTGTCGGTCTGGTCGGTTGCGACCGCTTCGACCCATTCGTAGGTGCCGTCGTCGCGTTTCGACCTGTACTCGACGCGTACCGTGTCGGTGTCTTCGCGCAGAACCTCCTCAAAAGCATCCTGCACCTTCTCCCTGTCTTCGGGATGTACGTGCTCGAAAGCACTGGTGCCTTCCATCTCCACGGGTTCGTCCTCGACACGTTCCGTCGACGGGTTTCTGTAGAGTATCGTGCCGTCCTCGTCGACGTGTGTTATCGAGTCCGACGAGTTCTGTATGAACGCTTCGTACCTTTCGAGTTCCTTCTCGCGCTCCTTCCGTTCCGTAACGTCGACTAAGTAGCCGAGGTAGTGGTCTATCTCGCCGTTTTCTCTTACTCCCTTTGTCGTCTCCATCACCCACCGTGTTTCGCCGTCCTTCGTCGTCACACGGTACGGTTCGACACGTACGCTGTCGACTTCGCCGCTTTCAAGCTTCGCCGCCTGCGTCTCTACGTCCGCGATGTCGTCGTCGTGTACCAGGTCGGCGAAGACGACGTGTCCTTCCATCTCTTGTTTCGTGTAGCCAAGGATGTTCTCGACGTTCTCCGAGACGTACTCGACGAGCCAGCCTTCGCCGGCACCCCATTTGAAGACGACCGCAGGACCGTCGGCGAACATGTCGCGCTCCTCTTCGAGTTCGCGTTCCGTCCGTTTGCGTTCGTCCACGTCGATGTGCACCGTGACCGTCCGTTTCGCACGTCCGTCGTCTCCGCGTTCGGCGACATGACCTATGCTGTGTATCCATCTCCAGTCGCCGTCGCCCGTACGCATCCTGTACTCGGCGTCGATGCGGTCTGTCTCGCCCTTGATGTGGTTCTCTACGCTCCGTTCGACTTCGGTGCGGTCGTCGGGATGGACGCGCTCGCCCCAGAAACTGATGTCGGCTTCGGCTTCTTCGGGCGACAGTTCGAGAATCTCCAGCCATTCGTCGTTGTATGTCACCTCACCGG
>JAQZDD010000010.1 GCA_028751055.1 Euryarchaeota archaeon Ods04
GACGAAATAACAGAAGCACTCACGCAGAGCGCGATGAACGTTATCGAGAAGAAGGGCGCGACCGAGTTCGGTCCGGGACGCGGTGTCGCACACGTCGTCGAGGCTATCGCGCGCGACACGGGCGAAATCATACCGTCGAGCATCGTCTTAGACGGCGAGTACGGACACGACGACGTTTCGATAGGCGTCCCCGCCAAGATAGGCAGGGACGGTGCTGAAGTCGTCGAGTGGGAGCTTTCGGACCGCGAAGAAGAGATGTTCGACGAGTCGGCGGAGAAGCTATACGAACACCAGCACTAAGCTATCCTTCTTTCTGCTATCTTCTATCCTTCCTTCGAAAGCTGAGCCACGTTTCCGACGACATCTTCGGGATACTCCTCGGCTATCTTCGTCAGAGCTTCCTGTCCGCGCTCGCTCACTTCGTCGTCCTCGTCGCTCAGCGACTCGACTATCTGTGGTATGTAGTCGCGCGCCTCGTCGACATACTCGTTTGTGAACTCGTGCATCACTATCGAGGCATACCTCCTCACATCTTCGTGTCCGCCGTTGAGACGTTCGGAGATGTTGTCGGTCAGCTCCACCGCTAGGTCGGGGTACTCGCGGACGGCGTACCGGAGAGACTCTTCGGCGTACTTGTTCGGCTCCGACTTGTTGCTTTCGAGCATCTGGAGCACGACTATCTCTGTGAAGTCCACGTCGGCGTCGCCGTTCTTCGCGGCGTCCAACGCGCGTCCGTCGCCGTTCGATGCTGCCGCCGTTTCTGTCTCTCTGCCGCCGTCCGTCGTCGAGCCGGGTGTTGGTGTCGGTGTGTCGGATTCTTCCTGTTCCATCTTTTCTTCCTCGTCCTCTGTTTCGGTTTCCACGTCGTAATCTTTTTCGTCCTCTTCGTCCGTGCCGTCCTCGTCCACGCTCTTTTCGTGACTTTTCTCTGAGTCGTCTTCCGTTTCGGTTTCCTCCTCTTCGGCTTCTTCTTCCGCCTCGGCGTCCGCCTCAGCGTCCATCTCGGCTTCGGCATCGTCTTCGACCTCAGATTCCACCGACTTCTCCGTCTCGGTGTCCACCTCAGCGTCCGTCTCACCGCCTGTCTCGTCGTCCGCCTCGGCGTCGACAGCATGTCTTTCACGTATCTCCGCGACAGCCTCCTCTGCCTCGGGCAGGTCGAACTCCTTCAGACGTTCCAAGGCTTCCTCAGAGCCGACCTCAGCGAGAGCGGACATCGCGGCACGGTTCGCCCAGCTGTCGTCTATCTCCAACGCGTCGATGAGCTGTTCCTCGTGTTCCTCCAGCACCTCCGGCTCCTCGTCGGCGAGGCGTTCGAGTTCGTCGGCGGCGTCGGCACTCTTTTCGGGGTCGTCGTCTCCCAACGCCTCTATCACTTCCTCAGGCGTCATCGTCTCACCGTCCCTGTCCTTCATATGCACCGCGGCGTCGTCGAGCCGCTCGTCCATGTCGTCGCTGTCCCCGCCCGTTATCTGCTCGGTCAGGCTGTTGAGGTCTTTTCCGCTTAGTGTGTCAGGTTCTTCTTCTCCCATACTACCAATTGGCAGTATACGCGTTCCGAACGATAATAAACCTTGGTACGTGCCATGTCTCAGACTCACTCGGCGACTTCCCTCAGCTGTCTGCGTGCCGTCAGGTACGTACGTGTCGCGGACACGAAAGCGACTGCCGAGACAGCGAGCGAAGCCCAGACGAAACGCGAGGTGCCATGGAAAACCGCAAGAAGAACGCCGAATGCAAGTGCTATCGGTGCGACGTTGAGGAGCAGAACAAGCTTCCAGAAACGTCTCTCCAGACCGTCCGGAATGTCCCGTCTCGAACCGTCCATCGTTGTGCGTTGTTTCCCGGAGTGTTTGTGGCTTGCGGTTCTTACGCGTGCTCCCAAATGGAAACTTCCATATACGCCGTTCGTCAACTCTTGAACAGTAATCATGGCGGCGCAACGCGATAAAGTGCTGAAAGACATAAAAGACGCAGAGCAGGACGCCGACGAGATAGTCGAGGAAGCACGCGAAGAAGCCGAGGAGATACGTGCCGAAGCCCGCCAGGAGGCGAAGCAGATAGTCGAGGAAGCCGAGGAGGAGGCAAACGATATACGCGACGAGATACTCGACGAGGCGCGCTCGGAGATAGAGGAAGAGACGGAGAAGATACTCGACGAAGGACGCGAAGCCGTCGAACAACTCCGCGAGAAGGCGGAGAAAAACCACGACGACGCTCTTGCGTACGTCGTCGAGCGTTTCAGGGAGGAGGTAGATGCTCAGACCTAAGAAGATGAGCAAGGTCTCGGTCGCAGGCTCCAAGGGAGTCTTGGAGGACGCGGTCGAGGTGCTCCACGAACTGAACCTCGTCCACGTAACCGACTACGACGGTAGCTGGGAGGGCTTCGAGAACGGCAACCCGCTCGAAGGCGGCGAGGAGGTCAGCGGAAAGCTCGTTCAGGTACGCGCCGTCATGAACACCCTCGGCGTCGAGGAAGACGACTACGACGAAGAAGAGGGTACGGGGTTCAGCACGCGCGAAGAGCTATACGACAGGCTCGCAGACCTGCGCGAACGCGTCAACGAACTCGAAGACGACCGCAACCGTATCCGTGACGGTCTCCGCGACGCGCGTGAGGAGCGCAGGACGCTCGAACCGTTCGTGCGCCTCGGCATCGACATCGACCTCCTGAAGGGACACGACGAGATAGAACTCCGTGTCGGTCTCGGTGACGCCGAGGAAGTACGCGGTGCCCTCGAAGAAGCCGACGGAGACGAGTACGAGGTCTTCGGGGGCGACGGCGTCGTGGCTGTCGCTTCGCGCGACATCGACACGGACGACGTGCTCGTAGGCGTCGATTTCTCCGAGATAGACGTGCCCGACGGCGAAGGAGAACCAGCCGACCTCATCGACGAGGTAGAGAACCGTGTCGAGACGCTCGAAGGCGAACTCAACGGCGTAGAGAGCCGTATCGAGAGCCTACGCGACGAGCACGCCAACTTCCTGCTCGCCGCCGAGGAGGAGCTTTCGATAGAGGCGCAGAAGACCGACGCTCCTCTCCGTTTTGCGACGACGACCAACTCGTTCTACGCCGAGGGCTGGATGCCGACCGAGAGCTACACCGATATGGTCGACCGTCTGCAGGAAGCCGTCGGCGACAGGGTCGACGTGCGCGAACTGGAGACGGTCGAGTACAACGACGAAGGGCATCCCGAGGAGCACGCGAGTGAAGACGACGAGGACGAAGAAAACGGAAACATCGACGACCCGCCCGTCGTACAGGACAACCCCGGTGCGGCGAAGCCGTTCGAGCCGTTAGTCAACACGATAAACCGTCCGAAGTACACCGAACTCGACCCGACGATAGTCGTCTTCCTGACGTTCCCGTTCGCCTTCGGCTTCATGATAGGCGACATGGGATACGGCGTCCTGTACGTGCTGATGGGCTACGCCGTCTACAAGGCAGTCGACTCGGAGACGTTGAAGGCACTAGGCGTAATCGGTATCTGGTCAGGTGTCTTCACGTTCATCTTCGGCTACCTCTACGACGACATCTTCGGGATACACCCACGTGGCGACTTAGGCATCGATTTCCTGATAGGTGCGGGTGTGCTTAGCAAAGGCATACAGGTCGAACAGACAGCACTCATGTGGCTAGTGGCGAGCATACTGTTCGGCATCATACACCTGAACGTGGCTCACATATTCGGCTTCATCAACGACCTGAGCCACAGCGTCAAAGAAGCCGTCGTCGAGAACGCCTCGTGGCTTCTCGTCCTCAACGGCTTCTTCGCGTGGGTGTTCAGCCTGCATCTCGCCGAGTCGAAGCCCGCTTTCCTCGTCGGAGAGGAGGCGGTGCTCAACGAGAACCCGATGTTCAGTCTCGGCTTCACGGGCTTACCCGAAGAAGTCGGAATAGCGATGGGCGTCGTCGCAGTCGTGGGATTCGTGATGGTCGTCTACGGAGAGGGCGCGATAGGCGCGATAGAGACGCCAACGAACGCCTTCGGACACGTCCTGTCGTACCTGCGTATCATGGCGGTTCTCATCGCAAAGGGCGGCATGGCGTTCGTTGTCAACGTCCTTGTCTTCGGAGCGTACGAGACAGAACATCCGTACCAGGAGGGAGACAGCTACATACAGTTCGCGCTGACCGCACCCCCATCAGAACTCGTGTCCGAAGGTCAGGAGGTAGCCTTCGGCGGACTCGTCTGGATGGGTCTAGGCGAGGGAACAGGAGTCGTACTGATGGTGGTCGGTCTCTTAGCGGCTGTAGCCGTCTTCGTGCTCGGACATATCATCGTGCTCCTGCTCGGAATTACCGCAGCGGGAATACAGATGGTACGTCTTGAGTACGTTGAGTTCTTTGGGAAGTTTTATGAAGGCGGCGGGGACAAGTTCGAACCGTTCGGAAAACCCAGAAAGTACACAAAGGAAGGTAGATAAAAATGATAGAAGCAATAGAACCGGTAGTGACGCAGGTAGAACAGAACCCCGAATATGCGGAGAACCTTGGCGACGGTATCGCGCTCGCCGCAGGTGCCATAGCTGTCGGTCTGTCGGCACTCGGCGCGGGATACGCGGAGAAAGGAATAGGTTCGGCAGCGGTCGGAGCCATGGCTGAAGACCCCAGCACGTTCGGTAGAGGTCTGCTCCTCACGGTTCTTCCGGAGACGCTGGTCATCTTCGCCATAGTTGTCTTCGTCCTGCTGCTGTAAAGCCCCGAGGTAAACTTCTCCAAAAATGGGACTCGAAAAGGTAGTAGACGACATAAAAGACGAAGCACGCGCGCGCGCAGAAGAGATAGTCGAGGAAGCGGAGACAGAGAAGGAAGAGCGGCTCGAAGAGGCACGCAAGAAGGCTGAGAAGGTTAAGCAGGAGGCGCGCGAGAACGCCGAGAAGGAGGCGGAGGCTCTGCGTGAGCAGGAGATTTCGAGCGCGAAGCTCGAATCACGCAAGATGAAGTCGAGGGAGGAACGCGACCTGCTCGCCGACCTCCGTCGGGACGTACGCGAGGAGCTTGCACAGCTTGAAGAAGGACGTGAAGACATGACACGTCCCCTTCTCGAAACCAGCGTCGAGGAGCTTGACGAGGACGAAGGCACCGTGTACTGTGCCGAAGGCGACGAGGAACTCGTTCAGGGACTCGTCGACGAGTACGAAGGTCTGGAGTTCGGCGGCACGACGGACGTTCTCGGAGGCGTCGTCGTCGAATCTTCGGACGGTCGGATACGTGTCGACAACAGCTTCGACTCGGTGCTCAACACGGTATGGAACAACAGCATGCGTGAGGTATCGAACCGCCTCTTAGGTGAGGAGTAATGGTTAAGAACGTCGACCTGAGTCTGGACACGGGGCTTAACACCGGCTCGTCGAACTACGAGTACGTCGGAGCGCGTGTCAGGGCGCGTAAGGCGAAGCTGTTCGACGACGACGACTACAGGAAGATGGTGCGTATGTCGCCCAACGAGATAGCGCGTTTCATGGAGGAGTCGGAGTACTCGAAGGAGATAAACAGGCTCGGCGCGCGTCACGAAGGCGTCGACCTCATCGAGTACGCGCTCTACGACAACATGGCGCGCCACTTCTCCGACATCGTGAGCTGGTCGAACGGCTCGTTACGCAAGACGGTAGCCGACTACCTCCGTAAGTACGACGCGTGGAACGTCAAGACCGTTCTGCGCGGCGTGTTCACGGACGCGACGGTTGAGGAGATACACGGCGACCTCATACCTGCGGGAGAACTCGACGAAGAGTTCCTTGACGACTTGGCAGAGCTTGGTAGCGTAGAGAAGGTCGTCGAAGGTCTCGAAGGCACGGTCTTCGGTGAGGCACTCGAAGAAGCACTACGTGACTTCAACGACACAGGAGTGCTCCTGCCGCTCGAAAACGCCGTCGACAGGACGTTCTACGAAGGTCTCGTCAAGGGTGAGCGTCCCGCACCTGAAAGCCCCGAGGGCGTCTACACCAACTTCCTGAGGTCGGAGATAGACGTTCTCAACGTAAGGAACGCACTCCGCGCCGCCGGAAGCGAACAGGTCGATGTCGGAGAGTACTTCATAGAGGGCGGCGACCTGTTCAAGAAAGACGAGCTTCGGAGGCTCGTCGGAAACCGCGAGGAACTTGTCAACGCCCTGCGCGAGTCGGGCTTCGGCGACAGCCTCGCAGACGCGATAGACGCACTCGAAGACACGGGAAGCCTCGTCGAGTTCGACCGCGCTCTCGACAAGCTTCTCATGCAGTTCGCGGGCACGATGACGAACAGACACCCCAACTCGGTCGCGCCCGTGATTTCGTACATACTATCGAAGGAACGCGAGGTACAGAACATACGCGGCATAGCACGCGGAAAGGAAGCAGGTCTGAGCGTCGAAGAGATAGAGGAGGAGATAGTGATATGACACGACAGATAGAGGCTTCGGAGGTGTCCGCGAGATGAGAATCGCTGTCGTAGGCGCGCCGAGCTTCACGACGGGCTTCAGGCTCGCGGGTATCGACGAGTTCCGCGAGGTGCGCGACGAGAACAAGGACGAAGACCTCGACGAGGCGGTAGAGGAAGTTCTCGGAATGGAAGACATCGGCATCGTCGTGATGCACCAAGACGACTTGGACTACCTTTCGCGCAACGTACGCGAGGAAGCTGAGACGAGCGTCGAACCCGTCGTCGTCACACTTGGCGGTGAAGGTGAGGGACAGTTACGTGACAAGATTAAACGCGCTATAGGCATCGACCTAATGGAGTAAGAAAAAATGAGCAAAGCAGAAACACAGCAGACGGAAGACGAGGGACGTATCACGAACGTGAGCGGTCCCGTCGTCGAGGCGAAAGGTCTCGACGCCCGCATGAACGACGTGGTACGTGTCGGTGAGGAAGAGCTGATGGGCGAGGTTATCGAAATCGAAGGTGGCGTGACGATTATACAGGTTTACGAGGAGACGAGCGGCATATCGCCCGGCGAACCCGTGATAACGACAGGCGCGCCGCTCAGCGTCGAACTCGGTCCGGGCATTCTGGACTCGATATACGACGGCGTCCAGCGTCCTCTCGACATACTCGAAGAGGAGATGGGCGACTTCCTCGACCGTGGTGTCGACGCGCCCGGTATCGACCTCGAAAAGAACTGGGACTTCACGCCCGAAGTCGAAGAAGGCGACGAGGTAGGCGAGGGCGATATAGTGGGCACGGTTCCCGAGACGGAGAGCATCGACCACAAGGTCATGGTGCCCCCGGATGTAGAAGGAACCGTTTCAGAGGTCAATGAGGGCGAGTACACCGTTGAGGAGCCTGTCGTCGTCCTGGAGGACGGCACGGAGATTACGATGCTTCAGGAGTGGCCCGTGCGCAAAGCGCGTCCAGTCGAACGCAAGCAGACACCGCGCACGCCTCTCCAGACAGGTCAGCGTATACTTGACACGCTGTTCCCGATTGCGAAGGGCGGTACGGCGGCGATTCCGGGACCGTTCGGCTCCGGAAAGACAGTCACGCAGCACCAGCTTGCGAAGTGGAGCGACGCCGACATCGTTGTGTACGTCGGATGCGGTGAGCGCGGCAACGAGATGACGGAGGTCATAGACGACTTCCCCGAACTCGAAGACCCCAAGACAGGCAAGCCGCTGATGTCGCGCACTTCGCTCATAGCGAACACGTCCAACATGCCCGTCGCGGCGCGTGAGTCCTGCATATACACGGGTATCACGCTTGCCGAATACTATCGGGACATGGGATACGACGTCGCGCTGATGGCGGACTCAACGTCGCGCTGGGCGGAGGCGATGCGTGAGATTTCGTCGCGTCTCGAAGAGATGCCCGGCGAGGAAGGCTATCCGGCGTACCTCGCCGCCAGTCTCGCCGAGTTCTACGAGCGCGGCGGACGTGTAGAGACGCTCGGAGGATACGACGGCTCGATAAGCGTCATCGGCGCGGTTTCGCCGCCCGGCGGCGACTTCTCCGAGCCTGTGACGCAGAACACGCTCCGTATCGTGAAATGCTTCTGGGCACTCGACGCCGACCTCGCGGAGAGACGCCATTTCCCGGCGATAAACTGGAACGACTCGTACTCGCTCTACAAGAGCCAGCTAGACGACTTCTTCGCCGACGAAGTCGACGAGGGCTGGGCTGAGACGCGCCAGTGGGCTGTCGGAATACTCGACGAAGAAGCTGACCTACAGGAAGTCGTCCAGCTGGTCGGCAAGGACGCGCTACCCGAAGACCAGCAGCTTACGCTCGAAGTAGCGCGTTACATACGCGAGGTCTTCCTACAGCAGGACGCCTTCCACGACGTCGACACGTACTGCGACCTCAACAAGCAGTTCGAGATGCTCCGTCTCATCCGCAAGTTCAACGACTTGGCGTTCGACGCGCTCGACGCTGGCGTGCCTGTCGACGAGATACAGGACGTTGACGCCGCGCCACGTATGTTCAACATACCGACGGAGGAAGACTGGGAGCCGCTCGCGGAGGAGATAGACGAGGAACTCGACAAGGAGTTCGGTGAGCTATCATGAAAGAGTACAAGACCATAACAGAGATAAGCGGACCGCTCGTCTTCGTGGAGGTCGACGAACCCGTCGGGTACGACGAAATCGTCGAGATAAAGCTGTCGGACGGCTCCACGAAACGTGGACAGGTTCTCGAATCGGGCGAAGAGATAGTGAGCCTGCAGGTCTTCGAGGGCACGGACGAACTCGACCGCAGTTCGAGCGTCCGTTTCCTTGGAGAGACGATGAAGATGCCCGTCACCGAAGACCTGCTTGGACGCGTCCTTTCGGGACGCGGCGAACCCATCGATGGGGGAGCCGACATCGTCCCCGAGGAAAGACGAGACATAATCGGTGCCGCTATCAATCCTCATGCACGCGAGTACCCCGACGAGTTCATACAGACGGGTGTGAGCGCGATAGACGGCATGAACACGCTCGTACGTGGTCAGAAACTGCCCATCTTCTCGGGTTCAGGGCTTCCGCACAACGAACTCGCGCTTCAGATAGCGCGGCAGGCAGACGTTCGCGACGACATCGGTGCCGAAGATGACGCAGATACTGAGGACGAGGAGTTCGCCGTCATATTCGGCGCGATGGGCATAACGCAGGAAGAGGCGAACGAGTTCTTAGAGGAGTTCGAGCGCACGGGCGCGCTCGAAAGGAGCGTCGTCTTCCAGAACTTAGCCGACGACCCTGCTGTCGAACGTATCGTCACACCGCGTATGGCTCTCACGACCGCGGAGTACCTCGCCTTCGACAAAGGGTACCATGTGCTGGTCATCCTGACCGACATGACCAACTACTGTGAGGCACTCCGTGAGATAGGCGCGGCACGTGAAGAGGTTCCGGGCAGACGCGGATACCCGGGATACATGTACACCGACCTCGCAAACCTGTACGAGCGTGCGGGACGTATAGAGGGCAAGGAAGGCTCGGTGACACAGATTCCGATTCTGACGATGCCGGGCGACGACGACACACATCCCATACCTGACCTGACAGGATACATCACGGAGGGGCAGATATACATCGACCGTCGTCTCGAATCCGAAGGACGCGAACCACCTGTCAACGTCCTTCCGTCGCTGTCGCGTCTCATGGACGACGGTATCGGCGAGGGCTACACGCGCGAGGACCACGGCGACGTCGCCAACCAGCTTTACGCCGCGTACGCCGAGGGTAACGACCTGCGCGACCTCGTCAACATCGTCGGACGCGAAGCCCTGTCGGAGCGCGACAACCGGTTCCTCGACTTCGCCGACGCCTTCGAGGGCGAACTCATAGACCAAGGATGGGACACGAACCGCACGATAGAGGAGACGCTCGGCATCGCGTGGGACCTCCTCTCGACACTTCCGAAGACAGAGATGAAACGTATCGACGACGACTTCGTCGAGAAGTACTACGTCGGCGAGGACGAAGCAGAGGAAGAGGAAGCCGAAGCCGCGGCGTAAACAGAGGAGACAAGATACACAATGGCGATAGAAGACGAGGTCAAGCCGACGCGTAAGGACCTGATGGAGATAAAGGACCGTATCGAGCTTTCGGAACAGGGGCACGAGACGCTCGAAAAGAAACGTGACGGTCTCATAATGGAGTTCATGGAGATTCTTGAGGAGTCGCAGGACGTGCGCGACCATCTCGAATCCGACTACGACGCGGCTCAGAAGAAGATAAACAAGGCACGCGCGCTTGACGGCGACGTTGCTGTCCGCGGTGCCGCCTCGGCACTCGCCGAGACGCCGCAGATAACTCTGGAGTCGAAGAACATCATGGGCGTCGTTGTGCCACAGATAGAGGGGAGCAAGGTACGCAAGGACGTGGGCGAGCGCGGATACAGCCTCCTCGATACAAGCGCGCGTATCGACGAAGCCGCCGAGGCGTACGAACAGCTCATAGAGACGATAATCATCGCGGCGGAGATAGAGACGGCGATGAAGAAGATGCTCGACGAGATAGAGAAGACGAAGAGACGTGTCAACGCTCTTGAGTTCAAGCTTATTCCGGAGCTAAAGGACGCTCAGGAGTTCATAGAGCTACGTCTCGAAGAGATGGAGCGCGAGGAGATATTCAGGCTGAAGAAGATTAAGGAGAAGAAAGAGCAGGAAGAGAAGCAAGAGAAGCAGGAACAGCGCGACGCAGAAGAAGAGTCACGTCTCTCTGACGAAGCAAGCGCGGCGACGAGTTCCGACTGACGCCCCGTCAGAAGATTTATTTTGGACGCGTGCGCCCAGTATCCTATGTCGCGAAAGACTGACCCTGAAGATACCGGCGAGTCCGTGCCTGAAAGCAGAGATAACTACCTGAAGCGGCGGCGTTTCCTTGCGGCGACAGGTGCTGTGGCGGGAACGGGTGTGCTTGCGGGCTGTCTCAACGACGAGGAACCGGTTGACGACGACCCGGACGACGATGACGACGATCCAGACGTTGAACCCGACACAGTCGAACCAAGGTTCGAGATTCCTTACATGGTCGAAGCCGATGGGACTCCTGTGTACGACGGAAGCATAGACTTCCACTCGTATACGAGCGTCAAACACGGTCTCTACATGTCCGGCGCGCTTGCGCGCGGTAGCGAGTTCGGACACGAGAACTACAACCCTGAACTCACGGGAGACTACATGAGGGAGCGCGGCGAGACATGGAACGATATGATAGAGGACATCTTGGACACCTTCTGGGAAGACGGTGAGATAGCCACCGAACTCGAAGAGACTGAAGACGGCTGGGTACGTTCCGACGAGGTTTCTCTCGCCGACTACATGCACGGCGTCTACGCCTACCAGACGCACCACCGTGGAGGGCGGTGGGAAGGCGAGGGACACCAAGAAGTAGCCGACGGTATCACATTCGGTTCCGGACACTACATATCCCGGTACGGCGAGTACCTCTTCGACGAACACTACTCCGATGGGCGTTTCTACCACGACACAGACCACGAAGAGTTCGACACTGAGAGCATGGCATACGGACTCTCGGGAACCCCCGGACTAGCGTACGCGTGGACGCGCTGGAGCTCCCCTGCCGGCGAAGGAGACATGGCTAACGTGGATGAAGGTGTTATGGAGGCATTCCTCGGCTACACACCCGAAGAACTCGTCGAGATATACCGCGACGTCGGACAGGAACTCGAAGAGGCTTGGGACGACGAAGTCGGTGCGTACGACTTCGGAGACGGTACAGAGTACGCGATAAACACTCTCGGACCTCTCCTGCACGGCAACAAGGCGGCGTACGAGACGCTCGCCATATTCGGCGAAGACGAAGACACCGAACTCGCCGAGAGCCTTGCGGAAAACACCGCAACGATGCTCGAACCCATCGTGACCGGCGACGTGGCGGAGCCGTGGGGACTTCCCACGCATGTCGAGTACACCGAGGACGGAGTCGAAGCCGCCGCCGACGAGGTTGACATAGGTCTACACTGGGTGTTCATCAAGCATATCACCGGCGGATGGTCGCTGACTCGTGAATCCGAAGACGAGAACTCGCCACAGTTCCTCACCGAGAACGAACCTGAACTCATGGAAGCACTCAACGAGTTCAAGGACGAGCAGATACTCGGCGCGCTTGATCATCACCTTGACGACGAAGGTATCGCGGTTACCGCCGTCGACTACGAGACCGGCGATATAACCGACGACAGCTATACTGCGGACGCTCTCGGAATGTTCCTCACAGGCATCGGCAGCATCTATCGGAGCCACGAGGCGGTAGCTCGGGCGCGCGACTGGGACGAAATCGAAGACGAGGAGTTACTCGAACAGAGCGAGGAGTTCCACGACATCTACGTCGAGAACTCGGAGTTCCTGATGGACAACTTCGTAGTTCAGGCGTAAAAGTAATTAGACGACTCGCGCACCCTCGTCGTCGATACGTGTCTCGTTCTCGAACGTGTCCGCACCGA
>JAQZDD010000404.1 GCA_028751055.1 Euryarchaeota archaeon Ods04
CGCGACGAACCCGAGCCGAACTACACGTCGGGTGTGCTCGCCAAGTACGGCGAGGCGTTCTCGTCGGCGGAGGACGGCGCGGTCACGAATCCGGGAATAGACACAGGCAGAGAAAAGTAGAAGCAGGTAGAGTCACAACTGTACAGCGTGATAGACACGGGCGTCGAACCGTTCCTCTGGGCACTCGTCATCGTCTTCTGGGGATTCGGTGACACGATGACGACTTACGTCGCCGTCAAGCATTACGACGGCGTCGAGAAGAACCCGCTTCCGAGACGCGCCTTCGACGCCTTCGGCGTCTGGTCGATGTTCCCTCTGAAGCTCTTCGGGCTGGCTGTAATCTACCTTTCGTGGCGCGCTCTCGGTGACGAACCGACGCTCAGAATCGCCGCGCTTTCTGTCGTTTCGGTCTTGGGCGTCGCCGTCACGGTCTGGAACGCGTATCAGATACTTCGTGCCGTGACAGCAACCGACAGAGATAGCTCAGCCCTCCTCCGCCTCCTCGACGAACCTCATGACGTAGAAGCTGACGAAGTAGACGCCCATGTAGATGAGAAATCCGACCGTGAACGCGACCAGAGTCCCCGTGGTAGGCTCTATGGCTGTGAAACGGACGATGAGAGCGACACCGACTACGAAGACGACGATGGATAGGACGCCGACGGCGATGTAGACGCCTACTCCGTCACCCATCCTGTCGAGTATGTCAATATCGCCCAAGGCTGGCACAGATAGCTTCGCGCGCGACAAAACGCTGCCGAAGACAGATGGCGAAACTCATATGCGGACGGCGCGCACCTCTCGTCTATGTACGAGATACCTGTCATCAAGGGCGACGGAATCGGACCCGAGATAGTCGAGGCGGGCAAGACCGTCTTGGAGGCGGCGGGCGACGCGAACAACTTCGGAATCGACTGGCGCGAGTACCCGTACGGTGCCGACCACTACTTAGAGACGGACGAAATACTGCCCGACGACGCCCTTGACGAACTGTCGAACTACGACGCAATCTACTTCGGAAGTATAGGCGACCCGCGCGTCGAACCCGGCGTCTTGGAGAAAGGCATAATCCTGAAGCTCCGTTTCGAGTTCGACCAGTACGTCAACCTCCGTCCCATAAAACTCCTTGAGGGCGTAGAGACGCCGCTCCGTGACCGCGGTCCAGAGGACATAGACTTCACGGTCGTGCGTGAGAACACGGAGGACTTCTACGTCGGCATCGGCGGGCGCGCAAAGAAGGGCAAGAGCGAGAAGGAGCTCGAAGTCGAACGCAAGCTCTAC
Organism: Euryarchaeota archaeon Ods04; assembly: GCA_028751055.1. GTDB lineage: Archaea > Halobacteriota > Halobacteria > Halobacteriales > Halorutilaceae > Halorutilus. Next base: position 1,282 of record JAQZDD010000404.1, read on the forward strand.
AAGACGAAGTTCGACCTTGACGTAGAGACGGACGCCAAGGAAATCGCGTACCAGATAGGCATGATATCGCAGGAAGGAACCGAACGCGTCGTCGAGTACGCCTTCGACCACGCCGAGAGCGAGGGACACGACTTAGTGACGGGCGTCGACAAGGCGAACGTCCTGACCGACATCTACGGCATGTGGCGCGAGGTCATGGACGACGTAGCCGGACGGTACCCCGACATCGACCACGAGTACAACTACGTCGACGCGACGACG
>JAQZDD010000307.1 GCA_028751055.1 Euryarchaeota archaeon Ods04
CAACGCGTCCCGTCAGTTTGTAAACGCGTTCGGGAGACGTTTCAAGAAAAAGGGATATGTTGTTTCGTGCAAAGTATACTTGACAATGAACCGAGGGATACTCCTCGCCGCCGCGCTCGTCGTCGCAGTCGCCGCCGCGGTCGCTCTGAGCACCGTCGCCGGAACCGCGGAGCCTGCGCAGATGGAGTTCGAGGACGGCAACGTCTTCTTCGTCGCTGACGGCGAAAGATACGACCTCGAACTGTCCGACGACGGGGCTTTCGATGAGATAGCCGTCGAGAGCGACCGCTCGGGCGCGATAAGCCTGCGCGTGACCGACTCGGTGACTTACGACGAGGCTTTTGAGGTGAGGCAGATAGAAGAGAACGAGAGCCGCGAGGTCGACGTACGCGAGGTGAACTTGAGCGTCGGAAGCCGTTATGACGTTGATTCAGACGGTGACACGGTGAGGGTGCGGCAGGTTCCGGAGGAGGTCAAGGTTCTCGAAGCAGACAACAGGCAGGTAGAGTACAACGTGACCGTCGTGGAAGTCGAAGAAGCGGAGGGCACGGAGGTCGGCGAAAGCTTCAGTTTCGAGATAGAGGACACCGGAGACGTAGAAAAGGAGAACAGCACGAATGACGTTCGATAGAGAACTCACAAAACTCGATGCCGTCGCGGCTGCCGTCCTAGCCGTCTCTGTGACCGTCTTGGGCGTCCAGCTGCTCAACCCGACTCCGGTCGTCATCACGGTCGAGGGCGGCGCGACCGAGACAGAGCAGATGCCGAGCTTCTTCACATACACCGACGTTCTGACAATAGTCGTCTCCTCAGTGCTCGCGGGTGCGAGCGCGACGTACCTCGTCAGACCGTCACGCTTTCCGGAGAGCGTGCCGGAGAGGGACGGCGCGGGCGCAAAGGAAGCCGAAAACGAGGGCGATAAACGGAAGAACGGCGAAGGGGACGACGTCGACCTGATAGAGAAACGGAAAGAAGAGTGGCGGGAGCACGCCGAAGACCTCCACAACGGAGAGAAGGAGATATACGAGGTCGTTCTCGAATCCGACGGCGTCGTACAGCAGAGCACCATCGTCGAGGAGACAGACCTGTCGAAGTCGCACGTCAGCAGGAAGTTGGACGTTCTGGAGAGCCGCGAACTCGTTGAGCGGAAGCGGCGCGGTATGGGGAACGTCGTCGTGCTGAAGTAGCTCTAAAGTTCGCTCTCGTGCCTGACAGCAGTACGGTCTATCTCCGAGGCATTGTCACGTCCCGCGAGACCCATCGTAAGGTCGAAGTCAGCGAGGATGTTCCGGAGGACGTGCTCAACGCCGTCCTGTCCACCGAGAGCGAGTCCGTAGATGAACGGTCGTCCTAAGAGGCATGCGTCGGCACCGAGCGCGAGAGCGCGGAAGACATCCGAACCACGCCGGATTCCGGAGTCGAATGTGACTGTCACGTCTTCGCCGGTTCCTTCGACGGCTTCGACGACGCCCGGGAGTGCCTCAAGCGCGGTTATGGAGCCGTCGACCTGTCTCCCTCCGTGCGTCGAGACGCCGACGCCGTCCGCACCCGCTTCGACAGCCGCACGCGCGTCGTCGGGATGCAAGACGCCTTTGACGTGCACGGGAAGGTCGGTGTTGTCGAATACGAACGAAAGGTCGTCCCAAGTCAGCGAAGAGTCGCCGAATATGTCGAGGAACTCCTCGACCGCGGCGTCGGGGTCGTCCTCGGGCGGCGCGTCTAAGCGCGAACGGAACGCAGGGTCGGAGAAGTAGTTTGCGACGCCCTCTCCCTCTAAGAAGGGATAGTAGCCGCGTTCCACGAGACGTTCGCGCCATCCCAGAATAGGAGCGTCGACCGTGAGAACGATTCCGTCGTATCCGGATTCTTCGGCGCGGCGCAAGAAGGAGCGCGCTATCTCCTCGTCCGACGACCAGTAGAACTGGAAATACTTGGGCGTGTCGCCGAGCGCGTCCGAAACGTCCTCCATCGGCGTCGCGGAGAGCGACGAAAGTATGAACGGGACGTCCATCTCGTTCGCAGCGCGCGCTGTCGCCAGTTCGCCCTCGTCGTGAACGAGCGTCTGTACGCCGAGCGGTGTAATCATGAGCGGGAACTCTATCTCGTCACCGAGGAACTCGACGGAGAGGTCGCGGTCCTCGACGCCCTGTAGCATACGCGGCAGTATGCGCCAGTCGGAGAAGTCCTGCTCGCGTCTGAAAGTCGTCTCGGCACCCGCGCCGCCGTGTATGTAAGCGCGCGCCTCGTCGGTCATCGCTTCGTGCGCCTTCTCGCGCAGGTCTTC
>JAQZDD010000094.1 GCA_028751055.1 Euryarchaeota archaeon Ods04
GAGAGTGCCGCTACGTCGCTCGTTCTTGACGAGGATGTCGACGTACTCTTCGGCGGAATCGACACTCCGAGCGTCATACGTGTCATCGAGCAGGTCGTACAGCCAACCGACACGCTCTACGTAGCGGGCGGCACGGCGTCGATGCAGATAATAAGCAACACCGACTTGTGCGGCAGAAACGTCTTCCGCGCTAACGAGCATATCGGCATGGAGGCGCGTGCCATAGGCAACTACATCGGCGAGCACGAGGAAGACGAAGTGGAGTCAGTCTATCTCTTGGGTGCCGACACGACCTTCGGTAGGACGTTCGCGCGCGAGTACCGTAAGTCGCTCGAAAACAACGGTGTCGACGTTGCCGACGAACGTTTCGTGCCGTCAGGCTTCTCGGAGTTCCGTGGCATACTCGAAGACATCGACGACCAAGCCGACGCTCTGAGCGTCGGTTTCACGGCACGTACTCTCCAGTCCTTCCTGGACGCTTTCGTAGAGGGACAGGTCTCCGGTGCGTTCGACATGCGTGTCTACGCACCCCTGCCCGGACAGCTAGGTCTGAGCATGGTCGGCGACATACTCGACTCTTCGCTTGACGAAATCTCTGAAGAGAGCATCGACCGTGTCAACATCGGGGGGCTTGCTTCGAGGTACCACTGGAACCAGTACGACAACCCGATGAACGACGAATTCGTAACGTCTTTCGAGGAGACATACGGCGTTCTTCCCGCCCTGTTCACGGGCGGCACGTTCACCGCAGGTTCGGCGATAGCACAGGCTGTCGAGGAGTCGGGTTCGGTGAACCCCGACAATATAGCCGAGGAGATGTACGGAATGACGGTCGAAAAAACCCCGAAAGGCGAGGGTGGCTACGTCTTCCAGGAGCACAACAACCAAGCCATGTCTGAGATGACTGTCGCCGGACTGGTGCCGAACGAGGAGGATAGCTGGGACGCCGACGTGATGCCGAGCGAACCTCTTGCGAGGATAAGTCCGGAGGACGCTGTGCCGCCTGCCGACGACCTTGACGTTGCGTGTGACCTGAGGTAGCGCGGGCGACGGCGATATCGCCGTCGAAGACCGTAATTACACAGCACCATCATGGTCGAATATAAAGTTTGTGGCGAACGGTTATTAAGTAAGGACGTTTGAGTGGCATGTATGGGCGAAATATCACGTAGGCGGATGTTGAGAAGCACCGGTGCCGTCGGCACGGGTGTCGCTGCGTCGTCGCTGTTGTCAGGATGCATCGACGCCGAGGGTTTAGGAGCCGGAGGGGTTACCATCGGCGTCATGCAGCCCCTGTCAGGCGTCGTGGGGTACTGGGGCGAGATATCGACCTTCGGCTTCGCTTCGGGCATAGCGCGCAGGTACGGCGAGAACCCGATACCGTCCGAAGGCGACGAAGATACTACGACCATCTCCGCGGAGGACGGCGAGACCGTGACCTTCGAGGTCGAAGACAGGACGTACAGGCTGATTCTCAGGGAGACGAATCTTGACGCGGGCGAAGCGCAGGACGCGGCGACCGAACTCGTTACCGACGAGAACGTCGACATACTGTTCGGCTGTGTCTCGTCGGACGCCACGGAGCGTGTCATCGAACAGGTTGCGAAGCCCACCGACACCCCGTACGTCGTCGGTGCGTCGAGCGGCATCGCTACCGTAGGCAACCCGGACTTCTGCGGCAGGAAGATATTCCGTGCCAACGAGCACACGGGAATGGAGGCGCGCGCGCTTGGCAGGTACATAGGAGAGGAGACCGACATAGCCACCATCTACCTCATCGGACCTGACAACGTCTTCGGTCGTTCTTTCGCGCGTATGTACAGAGCCGCACTCGAAGAGCAAGGCGTCGTGGTCGTCGGCGAACGTTTCGTTCCGCCCGGCTTCTCAGAGTTCCGTGGTATACTCGAAGACATGGACGAGGAGGCGCAGGCACTCGGTATAAACTTCACGGCGGACACCCTTCCCAACTTCCTCCCGACCTTCGTCGACGGCAACGTGTCGGGACGAACCGACCTCCGTGGTTACGCCGCTTTCCCCGGCAGAACAGCGATGAACCTGATAGCCAACGCACTCGAAGCAGAACTCGGCGAAATAACCGAGGAGGGTATAGAGGACGCCAACATCGGCGGACTCGCTTCAAGGTACCACTGGAACCAGTACGAAAATCCGATAAACGAGGAGTTCGTGCCCGCTTACGCCGACGCTTACGGTAGCGTGCCCGACTTCTTTACGAGCGGTTCGTTCGCCGCGGGGTACGCCATAGCACAGGCTGTCGAGGAGACGGGTTCCGAGGACGGTGACGATATCGCCGAGGCTATGTACGGCATGACGGTCGAGGAGACACCGAAGGGCGAGAATGGCTACGTCTTCCAGGAGCACAACAACCAAGCAAAGTCCGACATGACGGTGGCGCGTATCGTCCCTAACGACGAGGAACGGTGGGAGGAACCCCTCGGCTCCGACCTCTGGAACGCACCGATAATGCCAAGCGAACCTCTCGCGCGTATATCCGCCGACGACGCCGCGCTTCCGGAGGACGACCCCGACATGAACTGTGACCTGAGGTGACAGAATGAAAAGGGGTATATATGTAACTATAAATATAGAGACGGACACAGTTAAGAGAAAGAGGTGATACGTTGGTAGTTAGAACAAAAGGTCTGACACGTCTGTTCGGCGGTCTATCGGCTGTTGAGAACGTCGACTTCGAACTCGGAGACGACGAACTCTGTGCTGTCATAGGACCGAACGGGGCAGGCAAGACGACGTTCTTCGACCTCATCACGGGCGAACTCCGACCGAGTTCAGGCACGGTCGAGCTACGTGAGAACGGTAGCTGGACCGACATAACGAGGATGTCGGTTGACGAGGTCGCGGCGCGCGGCGTTCACAGGTCGTATCAGGTGACCAACCTGTTCCCCACGACGACGGTTCTCGAAAACGTCCGTGTCGCGGCACAGAGGAAGGACTCACGTAACTTCTGGCGAACCGTCGCCAGCTTCAAGAGTCACCGTGACGAGGCGATGGAGATACTCGACTTCGTGGGGCTTGACGGCGACGCGGAGATGGAGGCACAGAACCTCAGCCACGCCGAAAAGAGACGTCTGGAGCTTGGCATCGCTCTCGCGGGCGACCCCGAACTCCTCCTTCTTGACGAACCCACTGCGGGTGTCTCGTCGGAGGAGGTCGGCGAAATAACCGGTCTGATAGAGAAGGTCGCGGAAGAACACCACGTCATGTTCATAGAGCACAACATGGACCTCGTGATGGACGTGAGCGACCGCGTCGTAGTCTTCAACCGCGGTAGCATAATCGCCGACGGCACACCCGAAGAGGTCGAAGGCGACGAGGGTGTTCAGGAGGCGTACCTCGGAAGCTATTCGAGAGGTTCGAGTTCGACGCGGAGAGACGAACGCAGAGGGAGGGGAAGTAGTGGCGTTACTTGAGGTCGACGGAGTCGACACCTACTACGGCGAGAGCAAGATACTCGAAGACGTTAGCATGGAGGTCGGCGTTGACGAGACAGTCGCAATAATCGGCAGGAACGGCGTGGGCAAGACGACCGTGATGCGTACCATGCTTCAGCTAACCCCGCCAAGGGAGGGCAAGGTTCGTTTCAAGGGTGTCGACGTGACAGGCATGGAGACGAGCGAAGTGGCGTCGATGGGTATGGGCTGGGTGCCCGAGGACAGGCGTCCTTTTACACAGCTAACCGTCGAGGAGAACCTACGTATCTCCGTGAAGGAAGGCGATGTCGACGAGAAGGTTGAGGAGGCGTTCGACATCTTCCCTCTTCTCACCGACTCGCGCAACGACAAGGCGAACCAGCTAAGCGGCGGCGAGCAACAGATGCTTGCGATGGCGCGCGGTCTCATCGGAGGCAACGACCTGCTCCTCGTCGACGAGCCAAGCGAGGGGCTTTCGCCTATCGTCGTCGAGGAGATAACGGGTGCCCTGAAGAAAGCAAAGGAGGACACGGCACTCGTCGTGATAGAGCAGAGCCTCCCGCTCGCTCTCGAACTCGCCGACAGGTACTACATACTCGACAGAGGCATGGTGGTGGCACAGGGCGAGACCGAAGGCTTGGACGAGGAGTCCGAGGAGATACTTGAACACCTGAGGGTTTGACAATGACCATGACAGGAACAGAGGCAGTCTTCGTACTGAGCGTCGTGGAGATACTGAGACCGGAGGAGATAGTCGGCGTCCTCATAGACGCGCTGTCGAAGGCGGCACTCTACATAATGATAGCCGCAGGTCTGACGATAATATTCGGGCTGATAGGCGTCGTCAACTTCGCACATGGTTCGTTGACGATGCTCGGCGCGTACTTAGGCGGCTTGCTGATAGCGATTATCGCGCCGGGCGGCGTTCTCTCCTTGGTCGCGTTCTTGGTCGCCGCAGTCATTACATTTCTGATTCTGACCGTCGCAGGCGGCATGATGGAGAAGGCTATCATAAAGCCGATATACGACAGGTCGCCCGTCTACCACATACTCCTGACGCTCGGCATAGCCTTCGTTCTCGACGAACTCATCGCAATCGGCGCGACGCTCTTGGACATCGACCTTATCTCGCCGTGGCAGGACCCGATAGACGCGATGCCTGACTTCCTCTCGACGACTTACACGGCGGTCGGAGCGTCTTTCCGTGGACTCGACATCTTCGAGATAGTCCTCGGCGCGGTCGCAGTCGTCCTCATCTGGCTCTTCCTCAACAGGACGAAGTACGGTCTCTACATACGCGCGTGCACCGAGGACACAGAGATGGCTGAGGCACTCGGAATCAACGTGCCGCGTACGTTCACGATAGTCTTCGGCGTAGGTGTCGGCTTGGCGGGCGTCGCAGGCATGCTCCTCGCGTGGGACATACAGGGGCTGATGGGACAGAGCGGAGGTGCGACGATATTCCTGAGCGCCAACGTCCTACTCCCCGCCTTCGTCGTCGTCATCGTCGGAGGTCTCGGCTCTTTCGACGGAACCGTCGTCGCCGGACTTCTCGTGGGCTTGGTCGACGCCGTCGCTATGTGGCTTTTCGTAAACGAGATAGTCGACTTCAGCGCGCTACCCGAGATAGCCATATTCGTCCTGCTGATAGTCGCGCTCGCCGTGCGTCCACGTGGCATCTTCGGCTCGAAGGAGGTGACCATCAATTAGCCGAAATGACGACGACGGCGACCGTAGTGACGAAGGCGGCGGTCGTCTCCGGTCGGCGTTCACGACGATAGGACGGTACATATCGAACCACGTCGCGCACTTCGCCGTCATAGCCGTCCTTGGTCTGTACCCCGGCATACATTTCGTTCTGACCGGTCTCGTGCCGGCGTCCGAGTTCGTGCTACCGCCCGTCCACGAAATGGTGATAGTCTTCTACTTCGGGCTTTTCGCCATCAGCTTCGACTTCATAAGCGGCTACACGGGCTA
>JAQZDD010000341.1 GCA_028751055.1 Euryarchaeota archaeon Ods04
CAGCGTTCTATCCTTCAGCGGTAACGACAGCCTCTTCCTCGTACTTGTCCTCGAACTCCTGTATGAGCTGACCCATCTTGGCGTACCAGTCGTTGAGCATCCTCTGCATGTCGTCGGCTATCTCGCCCGGGTCAGTCGGGTAGTAGACGTGGCAGTAGCCGCCGTCTTCGTAGTTTATCTGTTCCTTCTGTACGAAGCCCGTCTGTATCAGACGCTGTACCGACCTGTACGTCGTCGAGCGTTCGCGGTCGACGTGCTCGGATACCTCGTCTATAGTCATCGGCTCGTCGCTCTCAACGAGAACCTGATAACAGTCGCGGTCAAGCTGTTTCAGACCGTGCATGCATTCAAGGAGACCCTCACACTTCATGTCCTGCTTGAGGTACTCCGACATCGATTCTGGCATACTTAGACTAAGGTGGGGGAACGTATAAGGGTTTTGTGTGAGTTACACAAACCTGCACAAGCGTGGGAAGCGCGTGCGTGCATGGGTGAGAAACGCACAAACAACGGAAGGCACGGTAGGTGCGGAAGCGTTCAGTCCGCCTCGACAGCCTCGCCTTCGACCAACGAGTCAGGTTCGACGCGCTCGAAGCGGACGACGGCGTCGAAATGTTCGAGCGGCAGACGGTCGCCGCTCGTTATGCCGCGCGCCTCGCGGTCTTCGAGGTAGTTCTGGACGAACCTGCGCGCTACTATCGCGCTCCTTCCGTCCGCCTCGCCGTTCTCGCCCTCAATGTCCTCCTGCGCCTGCTCCAGAAGAAGCGCGGCGGTGAACACCTCGAAGATGTAGTGCGCGAGACGTTTCGACGACAGCTGTGCGTAGTCGCCGTCCTCGCCCGCGAGCGTGGCGAGTGCCATCTTCAGGCTCTCGTACTCTTCCTCGACGACCTCTTTCGTCTCGGCGAGCGCGGGATGCTGAACCTTTTCGAGACGTTCGTCGGTCACGCGCATGAATGGCTCGTGTGCGTTCTCGCGTTCGAGAGCGCGGAGAACGTCGAGCGAGAGTATGTTCTCCGTACCTTCCCAGATAGGCATGACCTGTGCGTCACGGAGGAGGCGCGCCGTCACGAAGTCCTCGACGTATCCGTTTCCGCCCTGTACCTCTGTCGCGTACGACGCCGTGTCGATAGCCATCCGTGCCGTCCTGAGTTTTGCGATAGGCGTCAGGAGACGCATCAGTCTGTACGTCTCGTCGTCCGTCTCGCCCGCGCGTTCAGCCTCCTCACGCTCGGCGAAGACACGCGACGCCTCGAACGTGTAAGCCGTCGCCGCCTCGTGGTCGACGGTCATGTCGACCAAGTCCTCGCGCATCAACGGGTACTGGTCGATGGTGTTTCCGAACGCCTCGCGGTTCGCCGCATGTACCTTGCTTTCTAAGAGGGCGCGTCCCATTATGGCACACGAGATGACGGCGTTCGACAGCCTTTCGAGGTTGAGCATCTCGGTCATCTGCTTGAATCCGTTCTCCTCCTCTCCGACTAAGTACGCCTTGGTGCCGTCGAACTCGACTTCGCCCGTCGGCACGGCGGTCGTGCCAAGCTTGTCCTTCAGACGACGGTAAAGCTGGTCGTTGAGAGCGTCCCCGGGTGGCGCGGCGTCGAACTCCTTCCTGCTCCCCTTGGTCATGACGCCGTCTTCGGGGTCGCCGTGAGGCACGAGGAACATCGAGAGACCGTCTGTGCCTTCGGGTGCTTCCTCCGTCCGCGCGAGCGCGAGCGTTCCCTCGCCGTCGATGTTGGAACAGAACCATTTCTCGCCCGTGAGTTCGTAGACACCTTCCTCGTCGGTCGGTTCGGCGATAGTTTCGTTCGCGCCCACGTCGCTTCCGCCCTGCTTCTCCGTCAGGAACATCGCGCCCTCGATGAGTTCGTCGTGGTCGCGCGCAGTCAGGGCTTCGTAGTACTCCTGCAGGTCGCCGTCGTCGAACTTTTCGAGTACGAGCGCGGCACCCGCCGTC
>JAQZDD010000174.1 GCA_028751055.1 Euryarchaeota archaeon Ods04
GGCTCTACCTCGGCACGGTGCACGATACCGTGGAACGAGGTTGCGAAACGGCATCCGAGACCTGCGACGTCGAGAGGCTCGACGCCTTCGGGGAGGACGACGGCGTTCTGGTCGGCGTTCGGCACCTTGAACTTCTCAGCCCACGCGCCCTGAACGTTGGGCAGGAAGCCGAGCGGCTGTATGTTGTCGCAGATGTTCGACATCCCTGCGCGGCAGTACGGACAGGTTCCGTCGCTCATGTTGAACGGCACTGTCACTTGGTCGCCCTCCTCGACGTTCTCGACTTCCTCACCGACCTCGACGACCGTACCGGCGGGTTCGTGTCCGAATATCTGTCCTTCCATCGGGAAGACGCCTATCCAGTGCCAGTCGCCCTGCCAGACGTGCCAGTCCGACCTGCAGATGCCCGACGCCTCCGTCTCGACGACGACTTCGTCCTCCTCTGGTTCGGGTTCGTCTACCTCTTCTATCTCGAACGGTTCGCCTTTCTCTTTGAAGACCGCGGCTCGCATAACCATGTTGTTTGTGGGCTACTGACATAAACGTTCGCTCCGTGCTGACTCTCCCGCCTCGTTCGCTCCGGAGACAGATTTATGTTAGCAGTCCGACATGATAGACCGGTATGTTACTGACTGACGAACAGCGGATGATACGCGACACAGTCCGCGAGTTCATGGAAGAGGAGATAGCACCCGACCTGCCTGAGGCGGACAAGGAGCCGCTCACGAAGGACGAGGCGGTGCGGTACATGCAGAAGATGGCGGAGATAGACTTAGGTCCGTATGCCGAAGAAAGAATCAAGACGGACGACCCGCGCACAGGCTCCGTCATCTCGGAGGAGGTCTCCCGCGTCTGGCCCTCGCTTCAGGTTACGATGGGCATGTCGCGTATACCCACGAGCGTCGTCGACATCGTCTCGGAGGAGACGCGAGAAGCCTACGCCGACGAAATCGAGAACGACGAACTCGTAGGCTGTTTCGCGCTCACGGAGCCTTCGGGCGGCTCCGACACGAAGAAGCCGGCGACAACCGCACGCAAGGACGGCGACGAGTACGTGATAGACGGCGAGAAGACGTGGGTTTCGAACGCTCCCATCGCCGACGTGGCGATGGTCGTCGCGTGGGACGAGGAACGCGACCAGAGAAGCTTCTTCATAGTTGACGACAAGACTTCAGGGTTTGAGACGCGCCAGCTCGAAAAGATAGGCTGGAAAGGCTCTCCGACAGGTCAGATGTTCTTCGACGACTGCCGCATACCGGAGCGCAACGAACTCATGACCGCCGTCTCCGCCGCCGCTGCGGAGGACGACGAAGAGAGCGGCGTCTTCTCGGGCGAGATAGGCGGCAACCCGCTCAACACGATGTTCGCAAGCATGCGTAACGGAATGGCTGCCATCTCGGTCGGCATCATGCAGGCGGCATTCGAGGACGCTGTCGACTACGCGAAGGACAGAACTACGTTCGAGAAGCCGATAGGTCAGCACCAACTCGTACAGGAGATGCTGTACGACATAAAGGTAAAGCTCGAAACATCGCGCCAACTCGTCTACCACGTCGACCATCTCATTGACCAGAACCACGACGACGCGCGTATGATGTCGTCTCTCGCTAAGGGCTACGTCTGTGAGGCATCTGTCGACGCCACGAGCAAGGCGATACAGGTCTACGGCGGAAACGGTCTCTCGAAGGACTACCCGCTCGAACGTTACTTCAGGGACGCGCGTACGATGACCATCCCGGACGGCACGACCGAGATACAGAAGCTAATCGTCGGCTACGAACTCACGGACATGCAGGCGTACAAGTGAGCGGTGTCGGAGAAAGATGAGTAAGACATCCATCAGAAACCGGACTGCGATAGCCGGCGCGTACGAACATCCGACACGCGAAGCACCCGACAAGTCGACAGCGCAACTCCACGCCGACGTTGCGAAAGGCGCGCTCGAAGACGCTGGTCTCAGCGTCGAAGATGTCGACGGCTACTTTACCGCCGGACCGCCGAGGGACGTTCTGTCTATGGCAGACTACCTCGGTCTGCGTGACCTGTCCGTCGTGGACGACACCGATGTTGGCGGCTCGTCGTACCTGTTCCACGTCGGGCATGCCGCCGCCGCTGTCGCCGCTGGAAAGTGTAACGTCGCTCTCGTCACGATGGCGGGCAAGCCGCGTACAGGTTCGATGGGCGGAAGCAGGGAGGACGACCTCCGACCCGAGATTCCTTTCGAGAACGTCTTCGGCACGTCCACCGTCGGCAAGTACGCGCTCGCCGCGCAACGGCACATGCACGAGTACGGAACGACGCGCGAGCAACTCGCCGAGATACGTGTCGCGGCGTCGGAGCACGCACAGTACAACGAAGACGCGATGTTTCAGGAACCCGTGACGGTCGAGGACGTGATAGAGTCGAGACCTATCAGCGAACCTCTGCATCTCTTGGACTGCTGTGTAATCTCCGACGGCGGCGGTGCAGTGGTCGTCGTCGACAGCGAAATCGCCGAGGAACTCGAACGCGACTGTGTGCCTGTCTTGGGGCACGGCGAGGCGGTTCGCCACCACGAAGGCGGCAGGGTCGACCTGACACGCACAGCGGCGGACGAGTCGGGCGCGCGCGCCTTCAAGGAGGCGGGTGTAACGCCGAACGACGTCGACTACGCCTCTATCTACGACTCGTTCACCATCACCGTCTTGGAGACCATCGAAGACTTGGGCTTCTGCTCAAAAGGCGAAGGCGGCGAGTTCGTGGAGGACGGCGCGTTACGCGCACCTGACGGCGAACTGCCGTTCAACACCGACGGCGGGGGGCTGTGCAACAACCATCCGTCGAACCGCGGCGGCATGACGAAGATAATCGAGGCGGTAAGACAGTTGCGGGGTGAGACCGCGCCTGAGGTGCAGGTTCCCGACTGCGAAATCGCGCTCGCGCACGGCACTGGAGGCGGTCTTACGCGTATGGGATGCGGCACGCTCGTCATGGGGGGCGGTAACGTATGACGCCGAAGAACGAAGAAGACGCGCTCCCGACGCCCGCGCCGCGCACCACTCCTGAGACGGAACGTTTCTGGGAGGCGACAGCCGACGGAAAACTCCTCCTGAAGAAGTGTGCCGACTGCGGCGAGTACCACCACTACCCCCGCTCGCACTGCCCGTTCTGTTTCAGCGACGAAACCGAATGGACGGAGGCGTCGGGCGACGGGACGGTCTACACGTACACAGTCACGCACCAGAACGCCGCGCCCTACGACGAAGCGACGCCGTATGTTCTCGCGTATGTCGAACTCGACGATGGTCCGCGCGTCATGACCAACGTCGTCGGCGTCGAACCCGAAGACGTCTCTGTGGGACAGGAGGTTACTGTAGTCTTCGACGAGACGGACGACGGCGAGTACGCGCTTCCGCGTTTTGCGCCCATGTAGCTCTCTGACCTGTTTTCATTACCACCACAACATATATCCGGTCGTCCCACCATGCTAGACCGTTTCACGGAGCGCACCATGGACTTAGAGTACACACAAGAACA
>JAQZDD010000087.1 GCA_028751055.1 Euryarchaeota archaeon Ods04
CTCTCCTCGGGGAAATGCATCCCGTAGGCGAGTTCGACGGGTTCGTTCAGTCCGACGACGCGCGAGAAGACATCGAAAGGTCGTAGCGTCGCACTCATCAGCACGGAGGCGTGCAGCGAGTCGAAGAGCGGTTCGGTCACCTCGTTCGGGAGGCAGGTGTAGAGTTCGGCGCGTGCGTCGACACGTTCGTCGCTCTCACGGTCGGAACGCCGTACGCCCGCGACAGGGAAGTAACCCGGTTCGCCCGCGTTCTTCAGGTACGTGTCGAGGAAACCGAATGCGGAGAGGGCGGCGCAGTCACGGCGCGTTTCGGCGTCGCCCGACTTGTACTCGCGCTCGTACCGGGCGTCGATACGTGACGCAACATCAACGCCCGACCGTACAAGACGCCGTACTTCATCCTCTTCGTGTCTCAGGTTCTCGAAGAACGCTTCCGTCAGGTCGTCGCGGGCGTCCGTCTCCTCCTCTCCGCCGGTTCCGTCTCCGTCGCCGCCCCTCTCGTTTTCGACTGTCACGTCCTGCCACTCCCTCCCGAGTCTCTCCGCCTCGCCGAACTCCAGTGAACTCTCCGTCACGTACGTCAGAGCCTCGCGGAACGCTTCGAGAACACGTCTCTCGTCGTCGACCTCCTCGCCTTCCTCTGCGAGTTCGAGTTCGGCGCGGTCGAGCGTCTCGCGCGTCAGCGTCCTCGAAGAGTGTTCGCGTGCGGCGTCTTCCAGGTTGTGCGCCTCGTCGAAGACCGCGATGACCTCGTCGGGTTCGGCGTCGAGCCAGCCGAAGAAGTAGCCGCGTATCTCGGGCGACAGGAGGTGGTGGTAGTTACAGATGACGAGGTCGACATCGTCCATCGACTCCTTGAGGAGTTCGTAGCCACAGAAGCCACAGCCTTCGGCGCGGTCGTAGACCTCGTCGGGTTCGCGCACGTCCTCGTCGAGCCAACGCATGAAGTCGGCGTTGTTACGCGTCAGGTTCTCGTAGAAATGGTCGCACGAGTTTTCGCGCAAAGCTTCGACGCCTTCTTCGAGAGCGGCGCGCTGTTCCTCCTCTTCTGCAGTCGTTGTCGCTCCTCCACCGCCGAGTTCTTCGAGTTCCTGCTCAGCCTCTACGAGGTCGTACGTGTTCTCGCGCAACGCCTGACACTCCTCGTAGCCAACGTCGATATGGCACATCGAACCCTTACCGCGGAAGACTGCGACGCTCACGTCCTGTATTGCCTTGATTTCGCGCGCCTCTTCGACGAACTGGCGCATCTGCTGGTGGACACTCGTCGTTATGACGACCGTGCGGTCCTCACGCCGCGCGTGCTCCAGAGCGGGAACGAGTGCGGAGAGCGTCTTGCCGGTGCCGCACGCGCCCTCGAAGACGACGTCGCGCCCGTCGTCGACCGCGTCGCCGATACGCGACATCGCCTCGGTCTGGTTCGGGTAGGGCGTCTCCTTAGGGAAGTAGGCGTCGTAGCTGTCGTCTATCTTCACGTTCGTTTCGGTTCTTGGTTGCCCCCGCGCGGCTAAGTGTCTTTCCGCTCGCCTTCGGTGTCGTCCTCGGGCAGGTCTTCGTGCTTGTCCTCCTCGCTCCGAGCGTCGGGCGACTCACGCGCTACTGTGTCGAGCCATGTCTCGTCCGCCTTACGTCTCTTCTCGCGTCTTTCGGCGCGTCTCTCCGCGAGCGACTCCTGTAGCTTGTCGCGTACCTCTTCACGTATCACCTCGGCGTCTTCGAAGCCCACGTCGACGGCGCGTGCGTCGTCGCTGCGGAGTCCCGACGAACCCGCGGTGTCGATGGTGACGGTGGCAAGTCTCCACCGACGCTGTAGGATGGTCGACGACTCTATGACGTTCTGCACGCGGTAGTACGGCAGTATGACGCTCGTCCGGTTCCAGAAGCCGTTACGTGTCGCAACGTAGTCGTCGCCTAAGTAGTAGCCGCGGTTACGCCACTTTAGGTGCGCGGCGACGGGCGCGAGAGGCAACGCAAGGAGGGGCAGGTACCAGTCGGGCGGCGAGACGACGGTATCGGCAACATACAGGAGGACGGCGAGAACGCCTAAGACGAGCGAGTACCTGAACGCGTACCGACGTCGTGACCTCTTGGGAGGAAGAGTGAACTCGGGTATCTCGACGTCGTCTATCTCAACGGCTAAGTTCATGACGCGCTCTTTCTTTGCGAACGGAACCGCCGTCTCCGAACCGTGTTGACGCGACTGTGTCGGCGAATACCCTGCAGTCTCGACACCCAAGGTCGAGTAGCTGAAACGCCGTTTCAGGACGTTCTCGTACAGCGTGAACGTCTGTATCTTGTTGATGGGTATCGAGCCGCTGTACCTGTTGAACAGACCGCGCTCGTATCCGAGCGTGTCGTCGATACGTGTCAGGACGAAGCCGTAGTAACGCGAAAAGCTCGTTCCGAATCCGATTATCCAGAGAATAAATGCGACGATAAGACCGAGCACGACGACCGGCAGAGCCGACACGCTGACAGAGACGCCTTCGATAGCCTCGAACCTCTCGGGCGGAACGAAAGAGAGGATGAAGAAAGCGAAAGCCACGAGACGGAAGTCTATCGAGAACGTACTGAGCAGTAGAAGTTCCCGTCCGGATATCTCGTAGAGCTTCCTGCCCCGCTCTCCTTCCTCCACGTCCTCTTCGATATCCGGCGTCTCCTCGTCCGAAAGTGCCCTCTTCCGTCTCCGAACGTCGCGCTGTATCTCGCGCGCCACGTCCGCGCCGACGTACCTCAGCGAAGCCTCGCTGACGTTTCCACCCGCCGTCTCTATGTTGACCTGTGCTATCCCGATGAGTCTGTGTAAGACGTTCTCGGTGACGTCTACGTTCTGGACGCGCCTAAGCGGTATCTCGCGGTTCCTGCGCGAGATGACGCCCGAACGTATATCGAACGTGTCGCCGGTTAACTCGTACTCGAAACGTCTGTAGTAGGCGACCTGCCAGCCGAGTATAGCGACGAGCGCGACGAAGACAGTAAGCGCGATACCCACCAACGCCGAGAGTCCTTCGGTCGCCGCGCCGCCGAAGAAGAAAAGGAAGACGAGGAATCCGATGCTCAGAATCTGCTGTAACGTCCTATACGCTACCGATAGCGGATGTAGCTTCGACGGCGTGGTCGGATTCGTTGGACTCGACGTGTCGTCCGCGCCGTCGCTTGGCTCCGGTGGCTCCGACGGTTCCGAAACTTCGTCCTCAGTTTGCGGCACCTCCTCTGTTTCTGGCGTCTCTGCCGTTTCGTCCCGAGCAGACGGCTCAGACGACTCCGATGTTTCGGATTCGTGCGGTTCCGTAGCTTCGTTCGGCTCGTTTTCCATGTTATACCGCGTCCTCTATCGACTCCTCGTTCTCTATGGCGAGTTCACGTAGCTTTTCCCTGAGTTCGTCGGCGCGTTCGGGGGTCAAACCGGGTATGCGTACGTCGGCACCCCTTGAACCCGCGGTGTAGATGACGAGGCTTGCCAATCCTGACGCGCGTTCGACGGGACCGCGACGTGAGTCGATATGCTGTATACGCACGAACGGCACGACCTTCTTGACGTGCACGAGCACACCGTGTTCGATGTAGACAGCGTCGTCCTGCACCTCGAAGCCCCAGTTCCTGTAACGCAGAAGCTGGTACGTGCCGAACAGGAGAAGCAAGACGACGAAGATGATAACGCCGACGGGAACTTCGGCGTACTCATCCGTCGGTGCCGCTCTAAAGATGGTTCCTAGGAAAGCCGCTATAAGAACAGCTACGAGAATCCAGACGGTTCTTATACGCGGGTTGAGGTTCTCCATAAGACAAACAACGTGAACGCACACTTGTCTCTGTTGGATTGATGTATTACTGCCTCGTCAAGCGTCAGCACGGTGGCTCACCTCTCCGAGAACTACGAGAGCGAACACCGCGACGGCGAACGCGAGGTTTATTACGAGCGACGAACTCTCGTCCGCGAGATACGCCGACGCGACGGTTCCGCCGAGCAGGAGACCTACGAGGTACGTCAGCAACGGATTGGCGCGTCCTAGCTCCATAGTAGTCGTCGGGGTTGACTTGGCAAAGATGTTCCGGTGAAAACTGTCTGTCCCTCTCCGGACGACGTTTTGCGGCGAAAAGCGGCGTATACCTTATTACGCCCGACCACACAGTATCCGTAGGTGGAATGTAGTTTTGAACGCTGTAGAAACTGAGGGACTCACGAAGAGGTACGGTGACCTAACAGCACTCGACGGTCTGACTCTCGAAGTCGAAGAGGGCGAACTCTTCGGTCTCCTAGGTCCGAACGGCGCGGGAAAGAGCAGTACCATCGAGATTCTGACGGGACAGACGAAGCCCACGAGCGGCACCGCGCGTGTCATGGGAGTAGACCCGACGGAAAACCCCGTGGAGGCACGTTCGCGTATGGGCGTCCTCCCGGAGCGTGAAGACCCTCCGAGCTTTCTCACGCCGCGTGAGTACTTCGACTTCGTCGGAGACGTACGCGGAGTCGAAATCGACGGGAAGGTCGATGAGTGGGCTGAACGTCTCGGCTTCGACGACAAGCTGGACGCCATAAGCATGGACCTTTCGCGCGGGCAGAAACAGAAGGTGATGTTCGCGCAGGCTTTCGTCCACGAACCCGAGTTGGTCTTCATCGACGAGCCACTCACGAACCTCGACCCCGTCGTTCAGGAGCGCGTCAAGAGCTTCGTCGTCGACTACAACGAGAAGGGCAACACGGTCTTCCTCTCGACACACGATATCACGGTCGCAGAGGAGATATGCTCGCGTGTCGGCATCATACAGAACGGCGAACTCGTGGCGGAGAAGGACGTTGACGAGGTGAAGAGGAACGGTTCGCGTCTCATAGACGAGTTCATGGAGGAGGTCGAAGGCGTCGCATGAGCGGGAAAGGCAGGCTTAGCCTTATGCGTCCGATGCTCAAGGAGGAGTGGCGTCTACACTCGCGTCTCTTCGGAAGCTGGAGCTTCGGCGCGTTCCCGCTCGTGGTGCTCGTAATCGCCGCCGCGGCGTACGTCGGCGTTCTGGCGTCGGGCTTCAGCTTTCCCGAACTCGAACGCGGTGTGCAGTACGTCGTCTTCTTCTTGGGACTGAGCGTCGGAAGCGTCGGTTTCGTCTCGCGTGACGCTGTCGACAACCTCCTTGGGGAGTCGAACCTCTTGGTCTTCTCGTCGCGTACGCTTCCCGTGTCGCAACGCCGCTCCGTCTCCGTCTTCGTCGTCAAGGACCTCGTCTACTACTCGTTTCTGTATCTCACGCCGCTCGTCGTCGCCCTCCTGCCTGTTGCTTACTTCTTCGACGCACCCCTGTCGGTCGGCGGCGTCGCGCTCGTCTGGGTCGCCGTCAACGCCGCATTCGCGCTCGGCGTCGCTGTATCGTTCTTCGCCGCCGCGCTACACACCAGAAGCCGTGTCCTTCTGGGAGTCGCCGTCGCCGCCGTCGCACTCGCGGCGTTCTACGTCGGCACGGACGCCCTTGCGTACACACCGCTCGGCTTCTATGAGTCGCCGTCTCTGACGACCGCCGCTGTTGCCTTCGTCCCCATAGCCGTCTTGGCTGTCGCGGGTATCTTCGTTCTCCAGCCTGAACGCGCGAGCGGAACGCGCTCTTACC
>JAQZDD010000393.1 GCA_028751055.1 Euryarchaeota archaeon Ods04
GACGTACCACGTGCCGTCCGACTGCTTCTTGACCGTCGGCTTGTGCCCGCACCGGACGCCGAGACGGACGATGTCGTCCTTGAGCGCGTCGCTCTTCGTCCAGAACTTGTCGACATTTCCCGTTCTCTCTGAGGGCGTTCCGTCGCCCTTCACGAGCGTCTCTAAGAGAACGCGCAGATGGCTCGAATCAAGTTCGAAGACGAACTCAGGCAGGTGCTTATCGTCGCTCCGCGCGCCGCAGTTCTCGACGAACCAGTCTAAGAGGAGGCGGTTGGACAGGTTCAGACCACGCGCGTCCACCGAATAATTCAGATTCATGCGCTCTAAGAGGTCGCGTATCTCGTCGCCCTGCTGGTGTAGCGTGACGCTGTTTATCCGTTGCTCGTCGTTCGCGCACACGCCCTCCTCTGTGACGTTCGTCAACTCCGTTGACGAGCCATCCAAGGTTCCCTTGGAGACGTACCAGCCGACTAGACGTAGCCAGTCTTCCATCTCGAACGTCGTCGGTGTTGCGCGGTGCTGTCTGCCGCGTTTTAGCACCACTTCGTCCGCCGCGTCTTCGACAGCCTCGTGGTGTCGCCTGTACGTCTCTATCGGAACGAGGTACTTGCCCACCTTTCCGATCTTCAGCGCGCCCGAAGAGCCGTACGCTAACTCCATCTCTTCGCAGACTTCGTCGGGTAGGTCGTGCCTCACAGAACGCAGGTCGCGGTCGGCGTATACCGTCGCGTACCCTTCGTCAACTTCTCGCCAGAACTCGAACGTCTCGCGTCGCTCGCCTTCCATCGGTTCGTGGTTCGGAAACGCGAAACGGTCGGTGTCAGGCACGTCGCGGTATTCGAGAAAGTCGAAGTCGTCGGGCGTCTGACTGTCCCATCGTCTCTTGTTCGAGACTAAGAAACGGTGGTTCTCGGTCACCTTGAAGTCGTGCGTGTTGCCGCTGACGTGGTGCAGTTCGCCGTACGAGTTGTCGTAATCGTGCGTCTCCACCACCTCGTCTACCTCAACTTCGAACGTCTCGGGATTCAGCGTGTATATTTCGTCGCCGACCGAGACATCCTGTATGTTCGCTACGCCGTCCGGTGTCACGACCTCGGTATCGCCGCTGAAACACGCTAGGTCAAGGACGGCTACGTTCTCACGTATCCCTGTTATCGGGTCGAAGACCTCGCCGCCCTCGTACTCCTCGCCGCCACCGCCGCCACGCTTCGAAGGCAGGACGAACTTACCGTGCGCCTTGCGGAGGACGTAGATGTCGACCACGTCCGACGGAGTCGTCGCGTCTTCGAGCGAACAGCCGACGAAACGCGCGAGTTCGCGGAAGAAGTCGACGATGCCCACCTTCTCGTCGATACGGACGCACAACTCCACGTCCATCTTGTTGTACTCCAGAAGCTTGTCGGGGTCGTCCTCCCAGAGGTCGCCTATCTTTCCCGTGTAAGTCACCTTCGACTCGCCCAACTCCTCCTCAGCAATCGCGTCGAGCCTGTACGATTCGAGTTCGGTGAACTTCATCCGCTGATAGGCGTAGAGGAGGTCGAAGGTCGCGCGTCCTTTGATGGTAGGTCCGCCCCAGTCGTCGTGCCAGACCTCGCCGACGCGCGA
>JAQZDD010000132.1 GCA_028751055.1 Euryarchaeota archaeon Ods04
CGGTGATCTCTGGACCCACACCGTCACCTGGCGCGACCGCTATCGGGACTTTACCGTCCGCCCGCCTGTCGAGGAGAGTGCCCTCGTTGTCCGTCTCTAGCTCTGATTCCAGACCCGGTACACCGGGTGTTCGTATGAGGGACTTTTTCTTCTTCATTATACGAATATACGGCTATACGCTGTATAAGCTTACTCATTTTACAGAAAAGTCCTTTTGATTAGCATATACAGCCAACTTTCCTCATAATTATAAAAAATGCTTGTTCATCCTACCTCCGCCAGAGAGTCGTCCTACCGCCAAGCCTAAGCCGCCCGCGTCCGTTTTTCGACGCATGATATCCATCGAAGACGTGGAACGCGCAATGGAGCGCGTCGAGGGCGTCGTCGAACGCACGCCACTCCGTCAGTCGCGTACCGTGAGCGAGGCGACGGGTGCGGACGTACATCTCAAGTACGAGAACCTCCAGCGCACAGGCTCGTTCAAGATACGCGGCGCGTACAACAAGATGTCGAGCCTCTCCGAAGACGAAAGCGAAGCCGGTGTCATCACGGCGAGCGCGGGCAACCACGCGCAGGGTGTCGCCTTAGCCGCGAACGAGGCGGAAGTCGACGCCAAGATAGTCATGCCACGCGACGCCCCTATCTCGAAGGTCGAGGCGACGAGCCGTTACGGCGGCGACCACGTTGAGATAGTCCTGCATGGGGTCGACTACGACGAGGCGTACGAACACGCGCGCGGGATACAGGAAGACGAGGGGCGCGTCTTCGTCCATCCGTTCGACGACGAGCACGTACAGGCTGGTCAGGGAACCGTCGGTCTCGAAATCTTAGACGAACTCCCCGACGTGGACACAGTAATCGTCGCCGTAGGCGGCGGTGGTCTCGCCGCGGGCGTGTCTACGGCGGTCAAGGCACGTTCGCCCGACACGCGTGTCGTAGCGGTGCAGGCGGAAGGCGCGTCGAGCCTCAAGCAGAGTCTGGAACGCGGCGAACTGTACGAACGCGACTCCGTCTCGACTATCTCCGACGGCATCGCAACGCGGCGTGTCGCCGAGTCGACGTTCGAGGTCATAAAGGAACGTGTCGACGACGTTGTCGTGGTCGACGACGACGAGACGGCGAACGCGATGCTCCGTCTCTTGGAGCGCGACAAGACGGTAGTCGAGGGTGCGGGTGCGGTTCCGGTCGCCGCCGCGCTCGAACGCGACATCGGTATCGAAGGCGAAACCGTCGTCCCTCTGCTCTGCGGCGGAAACATCGACTCGAACGTCCTTTCGCAGGTCATAAACAGGGGTCTCGTCAACGCCGGACGTTACCTTAAGTTCGAGACCGTCCTGCACGACAAGCCGGGCGCGCTGGTCGACATAGCGACACGTATCGCCGACCACAACGCCAACATCTACGCGATACACCACGACAGGATGGCGAAGGACGTGACGCTCAACGCCGCTGAGGTCGAGTTCGAGGTCGAAACCCGAAGCCGCGAGCACGCCAACCGTCTGGTACGCGCTCTCGAAAACGAGGGCTACGACATCGAAGTTCTGGGCTAAGCTTAAGCTTTTTACGTCGGTAGCCGTCTCTCTTACTGCATGAAAGAAGTCATAGAGACAGACGACGCGCCCGCGGCTGTCGGCGCGTACTCCCAAGGAATCGCAACAGACGACCTCGTCTTTACGGCGGGACAGGTTCCTCTGACACCCGACGGCGAGATGGTCGAAGGCGGCGTTGCCGAGCAGACAGAACGCGCGCTGAACAACGTCGCCGCTGTGCTTGAGGCGGGCGGTTCGTCGCTCGAAGACGCAGTGAAGGTCACAGTCTTCCTGAACGACATAGACGACTTCGGTGAGATGAACTCCACGTACGAGGGTTTCTTCGACGACGAACCGCCTGCAAGGAGCGCGGTTGAGGTCGGCGAGGTTCCGCTCGGTGCCGCGGTTGAGATAGAGGCTGTCGGGACGCGCCGGAGCTAACTCCGACACACGACGGTTCTGCGTCGCATCGCCCCATCACAAGATATAATCGTAAGAACAACCTCCCTCCGGTAATGCGGTCGCTTGACGAGCTTAACGCCGCCGGAAAAAGAATACTCGTCCGTGTAGACTTCAACTCACCCGTAGACCCTGCTACGGGACGTATACTCGGCGACAAGAGGATACGCGCCCACTCCGACACGGTGCGCAGGCTCGCCGGAGAGGACGCCGTCGTCGTCCTCCTGAGCCACCAGTCACGTCCGGGACGCGCCGACTTCACGACTCTCGAAACCCACGCCGAAAGGCTGTCACGCATCTTAGGACGCGAAGTCGAGTACGTCGACGCCGTCTTCGGTGTGCGCGTCCGCGAGGCTGTCGAAGACGCCGAGCCGGGCGACGTTCTTCTTCTGGAGAACGCGCGTTTCTACAGCGAGGAGTACATAGAGATGTCGCCCGAAGAAGCCTCCGAGACGCACGAAGTCAGGAGGCTCGCGCCGCTGTTCGACGCGTACGTCAACGACGCCTTCTCGACGGCGCACCGCTCACAGCCATCCATCGTCGGCTTCCCGCGCCGTCTTCCCGCCTACGCGGGCGAACTCATGGAGCGAGAGGTCGACGTTCTCGGGAGCTTGGACGACGCGCCGAACCCTCTGTATCTCTCCCTTGGAGGCGCGAAGGTCAAGGACGCGCTCGGCGTCGTCAGGAACGTCGCCGAGAACGGAACAGCCGACAAGATACTTCTGTCAGGCGCGGTCGGCAACCTGTTCCTCGTAGCCGACGGCGTCGAGATGGGTGACGGAACCACCGGTTTCCTTGAAGACGAGGGCTTTCTCGCGCTCGCCGACGAGGCGCGCGAACTCCTCGAAGGTCACGCCGACCTCCTTGAACTCCCCAAGGACGTTGCGGTTGAGATAGACGGCGAACGCGTCGAGGTTAGCGTCGACGAACTCCCCGTCGAACAGCCTGCCTACGACATCGGAATCGAGACGGTCGCCGAGTACTCTGTCGCTCTCCGTGGTGCCGGCACCGCCGTCGTCAACGGACCTCCCGGAGTCTACGAGGAGGAGCTTTTCGAACGCGGCACGGAGGAGGTTCTGACAGCGGCGGCGGAGGCTGACTACTCCGTCGCGGGAGGCGGCGACACGGCGGCGGCTATCGACACGCTCGGTGTGACGGGCTTCGACCACGTCTCGTCGGGCGGCGGCGCGTCGACGGCGATGCTATCGGGCGACGAACTCCCCGGCATCGAGGCTCTCAGGGAGTAGAACAGATTGATTAGATTTATGCCGTCCTCCGGTCTACGGTTTACTGCGTACGTGCCTCGGTAGCTCAGCTGGGAGAGCGAGTCCCTTGTAAGGACTAGGTCGAGGGTTCAAATCCCTCCCGGGGCTGAACTTACGGCTTTTTCTCTCATCTACCCTTCCATCCGCACCCAAGGGTTAAGTGGCTACCTGCCGAAAGAACGGACATGAGCAGACACACGAAACGTGGAGAGGGCGGACGTTTCGAGGGCGAGGTGTCCGAGAATGATATACTCGGGACCTTCGACCGAACCGACGCGCCCGTGATGACGGCGAAGGAGATAGCTAACGAGCTACCGATTAAGAAGGACGCCGTCGTCTACCGTCTCAACAAGATGCACGAGAGCGGTCTCGTCGGTCGGAAGGACGCCGGAGCGAGTGCTGTCGTCTGGTGGGCGAAGGTCGAACCTCGCCCCGAACCCGTCACCAACGACGGTATCGAGAAGTACCAAGGGATGCTCAAGACCGACAAGACTGCCGCGGAACTCGTCAAGGAAGCCCGTGAGAAGGACCGCGAGCGTGAGGACCGTCTGATTGAGTTAGCGGGCGATGAGTGACGATGAATGAGGGTGAAGAGCGTATAGTCTTCGATACGGAGCCGCTCGTAGCGTATATACATGATGAACCGGGGGCGGAAGACGTGAAAGAGTATCTTGACCGCGTCGTTGACGGAACTGTCAACGGCTTCGTCAGTCCCGTGACGTTGACTGAGGTTCATTACATCGCGCAACGTTACAGTACCGAACTTGACCCTGATGACTTCATAACCGACCTGCGAGCCTACGGTGTCGACCAAGTAACAGCGTCTAACTGCTGGCGCGAGGCGGCGCGTTACAAGCATAAGTACCAAGTCGCGCTCGGAGACGCGTACTCTCTCGCCGCCGCCGAATATGTCGACGCTCCGCTCCTTGTCGGTGGCGACGACGACTTCGACGGAGTTACCGAAGTAAAGATTGAGAGGTTCCGGGATGACTCAGCCTGACTAACCTCCAGCATGATTCCGAGGCTGTTTCTCCCGCAGATACTGCCTCCCGAGCAACGCGACGCTGACGAAGAGCGAAGCCGCGAG
>JAQZDD010000046.1 GCA_028751055.1 Euryarchaeota archaeon Ods04
GCAGGATAGACTTATTTATCTGCGTGATGATTATGGGGCAATGGCTACACAAGAACTCCACGACAGTGTCGAGAGGTATATTCAGGATCTCCGTGAGCAGGGTGCCGACGACATCGACAGCATGAGGCACGGAGACAGCTACGTCATCAGCGCGCGACATCAGAACGTTCTGGACCTAATCAGCCGCACATCGTACGACTACGAACTCCTCGACGACGTACCCGACGGCGAGCACCGGCGCAGGGTTATGCTGAAGACGAAGTAGCCAAGTAGACAGAACGAGGTATAGACGGTAGACAGACAGACGGATTCGGAATGACGGAAGAAGAAGACGGCTCCTCGGAACTGAAAGAAGCCCTCCGTGACGAACTAAGACTTCTGCACGACGAACTCGGTGTGCCGCCGCGAACCATCGACATGGGAAAGTACGGCAGGTTCAGCCCCGCAGTCTACTCCGACGTGTTCGGCTCTTGGAAGGACTCGCTGGAGGCGGCGGGGATAGAGGGAGAGCCTCGCAGACCGCCCGACGACGCAGAACCCGACCTTGACTCCGTGAGAGAGCCGTCCGGTGGCGTCTCCGACGAGTCGGCGGCGGATGACGAAGCGACGGAAGACGGTGATACGGATACCGCTAAGGTCACAGGAACCGACGTGGAGGACAGGGCAGACTTGGACGAACACCAGCGTCTTCTCATCAGAACCGCCGGCGTCGTCGACGGCGTACCGACCCCCGACGACCTCCGACGGCGCGGTCACTCGGTCAACCCGATACTCGACGAGTACGGCACGTGGCACGACGCTCTTTCGTCGGTCGGTCTCGACGTTTCCGAGAGGGTGCGCGGATACGAGGGTGAAAGAACGGAAACGGCACGGAGACAGGGACGGAGAAGACGTAGCAGAGCCGACCGACGCGACCGGCTTCTCGAAGAGATACGTAAGTACGCGGGCGTCCGCGGACGGATGCCGACCGAAGCCGACGTAGAAGACTCGGACTGGATGAGCCCTGTCGAGGCTTACGACGAGGAGTTCGGTGCTGTCTGGAGAGGCGTCGACGCCGTACGTCAGGACGGAGACGACGTGTCTTCCGACGCCGACAGCGTTCCGAAAGACGAGGACGAACTCGTCGGTGAACTCAAACGTTTCTACCTCCGGAACGGAAGGCTACCGACGAGAGACGACCTTAGAGAAGACGAAGATATGTCGGAGTTCTCGTGCTACATCGAAGTCTTCGGAGACCTGCGAGCCGCCGCCGAAGCGAGCGGGCTTTCGGGGTACGCCGAAGAAGACAGCAGACGCGAATAGTCAGATGTCGCCGTCTATGTCACGGAGCGCGGTACGGAAGTCGGTGTCGTCCATCCCCTCGTTGAGTTCATCAAGCGACTCCTCTAACTCCTCGATACGTGACACGAGACCTGCGTACTCCTCGCTTTCTTCAAGGGTCGACTCGTTCTTCTCAGTCCTCAGAGCCGCCTCTTTGACACGGAGCGCGGCGTACTCCTGAAGCTGACGTGACCTCTTACGGCGTTCTAAGAGGCTCTCGATAGTGTCGTGGAGTTCTTCGGGTGAGGACGGCTTGGTGACGTACTCGTCGAAGCCCATCTCCACGATGTCGAAGTCGGGTTCGACAGCCGTGACCATAGCAACCCTGCATCCGTAGCCCTCCTCCTCTATCCTTTCGAGTACCTCGTCGCCCGAAAGTCCGGGCATGAGCCTGTCAAGGAGCACAACGTCTATGTCCTCGTCGTCGAGCCTTTCGAGTGCCTCTGAACCCGAGAGCGCGACAGTCACGTCGTAGTCGTCCTCCAGCCACATGCGGAACATGTCGGCTACGTCCTCCTCGTCCTCGACTATCATCACCGTGGGTGTGGAAGCACCGTCTTTAGCCACGTCAGCCACCACCTACACCTGCATCCTTCCGCCTGTTTTTATCAGTTTCCGTTTGGCTCTCGGTTCGTTCGGTTTTGGGTAGTTCGACGACGATAACCGCACCCCCCGTCTCACCGTCCTCGACGTAAACGTCGCCGCCGTACTCCGTTATCATGGCATCGACGTAGTAGAGTCCGAAGCCGACGCCGCCGCTGGTTCTGCCTGTCGAGCCTTGGTCGAAGACGCTCTCCTTCTCTTCGTCGGGTATGCCCGGACCGTTGTCCTCGAAACGTACCGTGACCGTGTCGTCGTCCTCCTCCACGGATACCTCGACCTGCGGCTCTTCCTTGTCGTTGTGTTCGACTGCGTTTATCAGGATGTTGTCGACGACGTGTTCAAGGAACGAGTCCGCCTCGACGTGTACACCGTCGGGTACGTCGGTGGTACAGCTAACGTCGTACGTCTCGTTCAGCGTCTCGACGCTCTCGTCTATCACCGTGGAAACGTCGACCGGCGATGTCTCAGCCGACGACTCCTCTGTCAGGCGTCCGAGCACCGACCGCACCCTCTCGGTCATGTCAACGATACCCGTGCTGTGTTTGTCTATACGTTCGACGTGTTCGCGTCTTTCGTCGTCCTCCGACATCTGTTCAAGGAGCATGTCCGCGCTCCCGCCTATGACGGTCATCGAGTTCAGCATGTCGTGCCGGAGGAGGCTGTTGAAGAAGTCTATCTGGTCTTTCCTTTCCCTTAGCTCCTGCTCACGCTCCTTGCGCTCCGAGATATCCTGTATCGCGCCCCTGAGCTTGACAACTTCGTCGCCTTCATCGTCTTCGACGCCGTCGCCGTTCCTGTAGACGGGTTCGCCCATGGCACGTACCCATTTCTGTCTGCCTTCAGCCGTGGTTATCCTGAGTTCTTCGTCGTACGGCTCCCCTTGCTCGCACCGCTCAAGGGCACGTCTTATCGTGTCCCTGTCGTCGCCGTGGTAGAAGCTGATGGCTTCCTCGACGGTGGGTTCGTAGCTTTCGGGAACCTCGTGCACGTCACGCGTGCCCTGAGTCCACCGGAGTTCTTCGGTCTCTGTGTCGACCTCCCATCCGCCCGTGTCGGAGATACGTTCGGTGTGTCTGAGTAGCTCGCGGTTACGTCTCACCTCCTGCTCTCGCTTCTTCCTCTCGGTTATTTCGCGTGCGTTTATGACGAAGCCGTCCAAGTCAGTGTCGCGCTGGTCGGTCGCGCGCACTTCGAGCCAGAGGTAGCTGCCGTCAGCACGTTGGAACCGGAGGTCCTCGACAGTCGACTCGGTTTCGGGGTCCTGCACGACGTTCATGAACGCGTCTATCGCCCTCTGTCTGTCGTCGGGATGCACGTAGCTGAAGCCGTTCTTACCGATTCTCTCGTGCTGCCCGTACCCCATGATGGTCTCAGCCGACGGACTCTGATACAGGATGGTGCCGTCCACGTCCAAGAGCGTGACAACGTCCGACGTGTTCTCGACGAGTGCCTCGTACCGTTCGAGTTCCTTCTCGCGCTCCTTCCGCTCCGTAACGTCGACGAGGTATCCGCGGTAGTGTTCTGGTCCGCCGTCGTCGCGCACGGCGTTCACGGTCTCGCTCACCCAGCGAACCTCACCGTCCTTAGTGCGGACACGGTACGGTTCGAGGCTGGCGTGGTTTATCTCGCCTTCTGCGAAGCTTTCCTCGTACTTCCTGAGGAGTTCGAGGTCGTCGTCGTGGACGAGTTCTGCGAACGGTGTCCTTTCAGACTCCAGCTCCTGCTTCGTGTATCCTAAGAGGTTCTTGACGTTCTCCGAGACGTACTCGACGCGCCAGCCCTCTTCGTACGTTCCCCACTTGAAGACGACAGCGGGACCTTCGGCGAACATGTCGCGCTCCTCTTCGAGTTCGCGTTCGGTTCGCTTACGTTCGTCCACGTCGATATGGACGCCGACGACGCGTTCCGGCTCACCGTCGTCCTTCTCGACTACCTGACCTATGCTGTTTATCCATTTCCAGCCGCCGTCCCCTGTACGTATCCTGTACTCGATGTCGAAGACCTCCGTCTCGCCCGCGGCGTGCTCCTCGAACACACAGTTGATGTCGTCGATGTCGTCAGGATGGACTCGTTCGCGCCAGAACTCGGACTCAGAAGACGCCTCGTCGGGCGGTATGCCGAACATCTCGGCGCACTGCTGGTTGTACATAATCTCGTCGGTCTTTGCGTCCCAGTCCCAGACGCCGAGGCTGGCACCTTCGACGGCGAGGTCGAGACGGTTCTTGAGCCTGCGTATCTTCTTCTGCTGTTTCTTCCGGCTCGTTATTTCACGCGAGACGACGACGAAGCCGTCGAGTTCGGTGCCGCGCCTGTCGGCGACCGACGACTCCAGCCAGACGTAGGTGCCGTCGGCACGCCGGAACCTGTACTCGGCGTCGTGTATGCTCGCACCCTCTTCGTCCAAGATATGGTCGAAGTAGTCCAAGACGACCTCCTCGTCCTCGGGATGCACGCGCTCGAAGACGAAGTTCCCGACGGCGTCTTCAGGGTCGTAGCCGAGTATACGTTCGACCGACGGACTCTGGTAGAGTATCGTGCCTTCCTCGTCGATGAGGGTCACCAGATCCGACGTGTTCTCGACGAGTGCCTCGTACCGTTCGAGTTCGCGCTGGCGTTTCTTACGTTCGGAGACGTCACGCAGACTGAGAACGTCGCCGTCTATCTCGGGATGCGTCTGGTTGCCGCCCGCGTCCTCCACCCAGACGTAAGAGCCGTCGGCTGTGCGCACCCTGAACTCGGTGTTGTCTTCGCCGGTGTCGAGTCCGAGTACAACCGACTCGAAGAGCGACATCATCTCCCCCCTGTCGTCGGGATGCACGTAGTCGAAGGCGTTGTCTCCGACAGCCTCGTCCTGACCGTAGCCTAACATGTCTTCAATAGAGGGACTCGTGTAACGTACCGTGCCTTCCTCGTCTACGTGGACTATCACGTCCAGAGAGCTTTCGACGAAGGCTTCGTACCGTTCGAGTTCCTTCTCGCGCTCCTTCCGCTCCGTGATGTCACGCAGGTTTACAACGAAGCCGCCTACGCCGGTGTCGCGCTGGTCGCGTCCCCGTCCTTCTAGCCAGACGTAAGAGCCGTCGTCATGCTGTACACGTATCTCCGCCTCTGCGGTCTCCCTGTCGCCGTCGCCGACGACCGACGTGAAAATCTCGAAAGCGCGTTGCCTGTCGTCGGGATGCACGTAGTCGAAGGCGTTCTCGCCTATACGCTCTTCCTGTGGATGTCCGAGTATACGTTCGACCGACGGAGTTTGGTATATGACGGTGCCGTCCTCGTCAAGGTGCACCAATATGTCCATCGAGTTCTCGATGAAAGCCTCGTACCTTCCAAGTTCTTTCTCGCGCTCCTTGCGCTCCGAGATGTCGCGGAGATTGAGAACCAGCCCTTCGGCTTGGGCTTCTATCGGCGTGCCACCCGAGTCCTCTATCCAGACGTAGGAGCCGTCGGCGGCGCGTATCCTGAACTCCGACTTCTCGTTTCTCGTCTCGGGGTCTTCGAACGCCGACACGAACCTGCTGAGAACCAGCTCCCTGTCGTCGGGATGTATGTAGTCGAAGGCGTGGTCACCGACTATCTCGTCGTGTCCGTACCCCAGCACCTCCTCGATTGCGTGGCTCGTGTAGAGCACAGTGCCGTCATCGTCTATCTGCGCGACGATGTCCGAGGTGCCTTCGACGAAAGCCTTGTACCGTTCTAGTTCCTTCCGAGTCTCACCATGCTCTTGCTCTTTTGTGCCGCATACGACGAAGACGTAGCCGCCGTCTTCGAGACGTGAGACCGAAAGCTCCTGCCCGAAGACGGTACCGTCAGAGCGGAGTCCCGTCGCGGTGCCGCGCCACTCCTCGTTGTCTTCCAGCCGCTGAATCTCCTCGGCGAGACGGTCCGCCTCGTCGTCGGCGTATACCTTCCGCCATGTCTCACCGACAAGCTCTCCGTCTTCGTATCCGTGTAAACCGGCGTACGCACCGTTGACGTAGACGTAC
Organism: Euryarchaeota archaeon Ods04; assembly: GCA_028751055.1. GTDB lineage: Archaea > Halobacteriota > Halobacteria > Halobacteriales > Halorutilaceae > Halorutilus. Next base: position 5,910 of record JAQZDD010000046.1, read on the forward strand.
TCTCTCTCGGAGCTAAGTACTGCCATTCCGTTGACGGCGTCGACCTCATCGTCGAACCGGGCAGCCGTCTCCCAGACGCTCTGTTTCAGGTCTCTGTCCCCCATCAAAAATCAGTTAGAACTTCAAGTATATATTATGTTCGGCGTCAGAAGCCGTCTCAGCACGTTCGATGGGCTTCGGACACAGTCAGAAAAGAGAAAATAAGAGTTAAGCCCCAAAAGTCGAAAGGCGCGCTATATGGAGGAGTTCTTCACGTCGCTCGTGCACGCCTACGGTCTTCCTCTCCTTGTCGTGCTTCTCTTCCTGAAGGGGAGTCTCGTCGGCAAGCCGTTCATACCCGCGACGGTCGTCATACCCGCGTACGCATTCGTCGCAGGTATCGCGGGGTACAGAATCCTTCTCCTGACGGCTTTCACCGCCGCTGCGACGACCGCCGGACAGTTAGCAGTCTTCCTCAAATGCAGGAGAGACGGCGACGCGGTTCTCGACGCAGTACCCTTCTTAGACCGCGAGAGCGGAAAGACGGAGAAGGCGTACGACTACTTCGAGGAGCACAGGTTCAGAGCGATATTCGTCGCAAACATGGTAACGGGCTTCCGGGGACTGATGAGCGTGCCCGCGGGCGCGTCGGGGTACAGCACGACACGTTTCCTGATGGCGGCGTACCCGTCGACCTTCGTCTACCACACCGTCGTCACAGTCGTCTTCGCGGGTTCGCTGAGGTACCTTCTCTAGGGCTTCAGAACTATCTTGCCCGAACTCTTTCTGTCCTCAATGTACTGGTGCGCCTCCGCCGCATCTTCAAGGTCGAAATCCTTCCCAAGTATGACTTCTAACTCGCCGCTCTGGAGCTTCTGCGTAAGCTCAGGGATGGCTTTCATCACCGTGTTAGGGTCGTGGTAAGACGCCTGACCGAGATGGAATCCAGTGACGGTCTTGTTCTCGAAAAGAAGGCGTTGGTTCTCCGCCGAAGCGACTTCGCCGCTCGCAACGCCGAAAGTGACGAGCCTGCCGAAGTGCGCGAGAGCGTCCATGCTCCTGTCGAATACATCGCCGCCGACGCTCTCCAGCACTAAGTCGACGCCCTCGCCGTCGGTTTCGTCGTCGATTACGTCACGGAAGTCGACCTCCGTGTAGTTTATCGGGTGGTCGCATCCGAGTTCCTCGGCGAGGTCAAGCTTCTCCTGCGTGCTCGCGGTGCCGAAGATTTCGACGTCCAAGTCGGACGCTAACTGTACCGCCGCGGTGCCGACGCCGCCCGCCGCCGCC
>JAQZDD010000103.1 GCA_028751055.1 Euryarchaeota archaeon Ods04
CGTCGCGCTTCGTCGTCGCTAAGATACCTGTCTTTCTCCTCGAACTTCGTCGAGAACTCGACAAGAGGTTCGTCGAGTTCGACGGTCTCGCCTTCTGTCCATCCGTCTATCTCCAAACCGAGTTCGGAAGGCTCGTACCGCGACCGGAGAGACGAACCCGGAGGGACGGCGTTACGGAAGACGACTTCTAAGGGTACGAGGTAGTTCTCGCCGCCCTCGGCGTGGAAGGCGTCGTAGTCGTACTCGCCGGTCGTCTCGTCGAAGGGCAGGTCGGGCACCTGTGTGAGTTCGACCGACATCTCTTCGGGCGGTTCGTCGGCATCGGCGAGCGGAACGGCTTCGCCGTCGTAGACGACGCCGCGGTAGTGTGTCGGTACATCGGCGTCCTCAAGAAGTTCGAAGGTGTACGCGCCCATCGCGCACAGCGACGCGCCCTTCTTGTTTATTTCGTCGGGCATCTTGCCCCAGTCGAAGACCGAGTAGTCGTCGGAGAAGACGAAGCTTCCGCGTCCGAGCGAGGACGGTGTAGCGGCTTCCTCGACGCGCAGACTCTTTACGCTACCCATGTCGGCGGGTTGGGTGCGAGCCACATATAACTTTCAGAATCGCCTCGTCGCCTCAGTCGAGCAGAGGCGTGCCGTCGGCATGCGGTCCGAGCGTCGGTCCGTACGGCGGTCCGTCGACGACACGCTGCTCCGTGTAGTCTGTCGAACGTTCGACCGGCACGCGTCCCATCGACCGCAGTGTTTCGGCGTACCACTCGAACGAACGGAACTCGCCGTGGTCGCCGCCCGCGCGTTTGGTTATCTCCTCGGAAAGGAGCGTCCCCATGAAGTCGTTCGCGCCGCACTCTAACATCCGCGCGCCGAGTTCGTCGCCGTACTTGACCCACGAAGACTGGACGTTCTCGATGTTGTCTAAGAAGAGGCGCGAGACGGCTATCATGAGTTCGTCCTCGGCGCGCGACGCTCCCGTCACGCCACGGTCGCCGAGGGGCGTGTTCTCGTGGACGAACGAGAGGGGCACGAACTCGGTGATAGCGTCCGTCTCGTCCTGTAAGTCGCGGACGCGTTCGAGGTGGAGCGCGCGGTGGCGTTCGTTCTCGACGTGTCCGTACATGACAGTCGCCGTCGTCTTTAGTCCTGCTTCGGCGGCACCGCGCATCGCGTCCAGCCATCCGTCGGTGTCTATCTTGTTGGGACATATCGCTTCGCGGACCTCGTCAACGAGTATCTCGGCGGCGGTGCCCGGGACGGTGTCCAAGCCGGCGTCAGCGAGACGTTCGTAGACATCGCGGTAAGACCGGTCGGTGCCGCGACGGGCGTGCGCCGCCTCCTCGGGAGTGACGGCGTGCACGTGCAGGCTTTCGCCGCCGTCTTCGACAGACGACATAGCACGTATCTGCGCGGCATACGTTCCGGGGTTCTTGACGAACTCGTCTGGCGGCGTATATCTGGAAGTCCCTTCGACAGCCTCTCTGTGCTCCTCGTCTAAGACGAGAGACGGATGCAAGCCGCTGACGGAACATACTTCGTAGACGCCGCGTTCGCGTGCCTCTTCGACGACTCTACGCGACTCTTCAACGGTCTTTGTGAAGCCGTTGCCGCCCTCCTTCTTGAACTCGGGAGGTGCGTCCTTGAAGTTGCAGAACAGGCATCCTACGTCGCACGCCGTCGTGACGTTGTTATTGATGTTGGCGACGAAAGTTACCTCGTCGCCGACGACTTTGCGGCGGCGGTCGTCGGCTGTTCGCAGAACCTCCTCCTTTCTTTCGGCGTCAACGCCTTCGGTGTCCGTCCCCGTCGTCAGGAGTTCGACAGCCTCGTCGACGGTGAGGCGGTCGCCGCTCCTTGCGGCTTCGAGGGCGTTCTCGAACGACGTGTCCGTGTAGACCTTCTCTTCGAACTCCGTTTCGAGAGAGAGGGAGGAGGACGAAACGTCGGACGCGAACAGGTCGGTCACGGTCGAACTACGTGCCGAGTAACAAGAGGCTCACGGTTCCGCGTCATGGACGCTCGCGCTCAACTGCAACGTACTCCACCTTTTCGTCTCCAACGAGCGCGAACACCATCCGTTTGCGTACGCCGTGTGCTAACCTTACGGCACGCGAAACTTCGACGACAGAGGGACGTACGTCTTGCTCGACGGCGGAGACGAGGAGCGCGGCGTGTTCGTCATCGGGCGTCTCGTAGACACGGAAGTCGGCACCGAACTTGAATCCCGTGCGTGGACAGACGCCGCGGTCGCGGAGGTCGGTGTAGACGGCGAGGCGTCGGGCGTCGACATCCACGTCGGTGTCGGGCGGGTCAAGAACGCCGCTTTTGGCGAGGTACGCCGCTTCGACGGGCGAAAGAAGGAGCGTTTCGTCGCCAGCATCTTCGCCATCGTCTCCCACCGTAGAGCCGTAACGTGCCTCGCGCAGAGCGTCGCTGTCTGAGACGCCTACGCCGCGTCCGTGTTCCTCAGCCACGACAGAAACATCGGCGTCGAGCGGCGTATATCCACCGTCCGGCTTCTCCTCTTCGACCGAGAAGTAGGTCACGTCGCCGTCGTCGTCCGCGACGGCAAGGAGCGACGGAAGCTTACCGATTTCGACAGCCGCGTCCTCGTCGACCGCCTCGACACGTGTCTCGGGAGACGAGTTCGCAGGATGGTCGCCGCGCGCGTAGAGGTAGAGTTCTTCGTCGTCCGAAACCGAGAGGTAGTAGCCGCGGTCGCGGAGGTCGGCGTAGACGCGCAGGACGGCTTCGTCTTCGACTGCGTGCCGCAAGAAGCCTGAGTAGCCGTCTCCGTCCACATCCTCAAGCTTGCCCTTGCGCAGCAGGTACGCCGCCTCTACTGGCATCAGCGCGACAGCGTCGCCGTCTAGCGGCTCTCCGTATCCGCTCGCGTCGTATAGCTGTTGGCGCGCGTCCTCTGTAACCGTCACGCGGTCACCGTCGCTGTCGTACGTCGCTTTCACATACAGGGATGTCGTCGGTCGAACTTAGTCGGTTCGGCTTGCTATACCGCGGAGTTCTGTTTCGCGGTTCCTGTTCCGGCTCTCACGTTTTGCGAGTTCGTAGAAGTTTCTCAGGGTACGCGTAGCATTCGACTCAGCGAAAGACAGTTCGTTGTCAGTCCAGTCGTTGCCGAGATGCTTGACGCGCGGCGTGAACTCGGGGTGGTACTGGACTGTCCAGACGGGCGCGTCGCGGTGGCGCGTCGCAAAGGCGTCGTAGTAGTCGGCACTTCCGACGACCTCCATTCCTTCTCCCGTCTCTGTCACCATGTCGGAGTGAAGGACAGGAACCACATCGCTCACGCCGTCGAACAGCGGGTCGTCTCCGAGTTCGGCGCTGACGAGGTTGGCGCGCCGCACGCCGCTGTACTCGACGGTTCCGCCGAGAGCTTCGTTCACTATCTGGTGCCCGAAACAGATACCGAGCGTCGGAACGTCACGTGCGACGAGTTCGCGTATAAGCTCTTTCTGCTCCTTCATCCATCGGTGGTCGTCCTCCTCGTAGACGCCCGCCGTGCTCCCGCCGACCACCACGCCGTCGACCGCGCTCAGGTCGAGGTTACGTCCGCCCTCTCGTGCGTAGTCGTGGACCTTCGCCTCGGGGAGATGGCGCGTCATCTCGTCTACGAGGTACCTCTCGTCAAGGTCGACCTCGTTTTCGAGCACCAGTATCATTTCTTACCTGCTATACACCACCGTGCCACATAAAGGACAGGAATCCGGCAACCCATGAGGCTGTGAACCGCAACAGTTTTTCAGGTTGACGAACACCGTGGGCGCATGGAAGACGCAGACAAGATACGTAAGATGGCGTACGCCGCGGTTCTCGCCGCTCTGACGGGCGCGGGCGCGCTCATATCGGTGCCGCTCGGTCCCGTGCCTTTCACGCTCCAGACCTTCTTCATCATGCTCGCGGGCTTTCTTCTGGGCGCGAAATGGGGCTTCGTCTCCGTCACGCTCTACCTTCTCCTTGGCATCGCAGGTCTTCCTGTCTTCTCGGGCGGAAGCGCGGGTGCGGGCGTCCTTCTCGGACCGACGGGCGGGTATCTTATTGCCTTCCCGTTCGGCGCGGCGGTCGCGGGCTTTCTTGCCGAGCAAGGCGACGGACGCTCCGGAGTTGAACGTATGTCGCTCAAGGCTGTGGGAGGCGTCGTAGCGTCGGCGTTGATACTCGTCGTCGGCACGGCGCGTCTGATGCAGTTCTTCGGGATGAGCGCGGAAGTCGCGTTCGCTGTCGGTGCCCTTCCTTTCATAATCCCGAGCATAATCGAGATAGCACTCGCCGTCAGCCTGTCGGAGAGCCTTTCGCGCGCCGGCGTCGTCTCCGCGTCGACCGGACCGCGTGTCAGAGGCGTCGAGGAGCGCGCGCTCTACGGCGTCACGCTCGGTGCGGGTCTCGTCGCCTCTATCCTGATACCGTGGGCGCATCTCACCGAGGAAGTACCGCACGAGGGCGAGACGGTCGACGCGACGGCTGGAGTCCCCGGCTACTTCACGGGCGGCGAACTCACTCTCGTAGACGACGACGCTCTCGTCGAGGTCACCGCAACCGCGCCGTCAGTCGTCACATTCGGTGTCGCCGCTGCGGTCTTGGGCGTCGTCGGTGTCGCGCTCGCCGTCGCCGCGGTAAAGGACATCAACGAGAGCTACGTTGCTGTGGGGTACGGCGTCGTCGGAGTCGCCGCGGCAGGCGTGACGGTTGTCTCGTACCTCGACGTATCAGCTTGGAGTCTCGAAGTGGCGCACTCAGTCGGCTACGGCGTCTACCTTCCCGCTCTGATGGGCGTCGGCTACGTCGTCTTGGCGGCGCACAGTCTCAGGGTGGTGACGGCTTCGCCCAAGAAAACGAAGACCGAAGTACGTAGGACGTAAGGGGACAACGAAGTGGACAGAAAGGACGGAATGCAACATGATAAACGTCGAGGATGTCGTCTTCGGGCACGGTGACGACCACAGAGACGGACGCGCTCTCAACGGCGTGTCTCTCTCCGTCGAAGAGGGCGAGTTCGTCCTCCTGCTCGGACGTAACGGAAGCGGGAAGACGACGCTCCTGCGCCATCTCAACGCGCTTCTCCTCCCCGACGAGGGACGTGTCTCCGTCGACGGCGTACCGACCGACGACGAAGGCGGA
>JAQZDD010000045.1 GCA_028751055.1 Euryarchaeota archaeon Ods04
ACAAACGCGCCAAGGTGGCAGAGTCCGGCCTAATGCAGCGGCCTGCAGAGCCGCCTACCGCCGGTTCAAATCCGGCCCTTGGCTAAATTATTTTAGTATTAATCTTCGAAATAAATCCATTCTCACAAAAGTTTTTCACACCAAGAGCGTCGGTTTTCGGCAACGATAGAATTCAGCCTATTATAGTCTCAGCTATTATAGTCGAAACTATATTAACGACGGAGGCTGTACGCGTTTCATGTTAGTCGACCGAGAGGAGGAACTATCACGCCTCGAAACACTCTACGACTCCGATAAGCCGGAACTCGCTGTTGTCTACGGCAGGAGACGTATCGGAAAGACGGCTCTCGTGCTCGAAAGCACAGACGACCGTGACGAAGCCGTCTACCACCAGGCAGTCGAGACGACGGAGACAGACCAGATAGCGGCTTTCGTCGACGACGCAGCCGAAACGTACCCGGACGTACGAAACCTCAGAAAGGACTGGGAGACTGTTCTAAGCTACCTCATCGACGAAGACGCGATAGTCGTACTCGACGAGTTTCCCTACCTCGTCGACGGAGACGAAAGCCTGCCTTCGAGGATACAGCGTCTCTGGGACCACGAAGCCGAGGGTTCGTCGGCTACGCTCGTCCTCACGGGTTCGTCGGTCGGTATGATGTACGAACTGGCACTCGGCGGTGGGGCGCCGCTCTACGGACGCGTCTCCGCGTCGCCCAGCGGAAAAATAGAGCTTCGAGAACTCGACGTCGGTTCTGCCTCCGAATTTTATCCGTCGTACGGTCCCGAGGAGACCGTGATGGCTTACTCTGTCTTCGGTGGTGTGCCGCACTATCTTCAGGTCGTCGACGACTCCGCGCCCTTAGGAGAGAACGTCACGCGGTCGGTGCTCTCCCCGCAGGGAGGTCTACACGACGAACCCGAGACGGTGCTCAGGATGGAACTCGACGAAGTGAACCGATATTTCTCCGTCCTCAGGGCTGTAGCCAGGGGCAACCGAGAGAGAAACGAGATATCGCAGGCGACAGGAATAGAGTCGAGCGACCTCAGCTACTACTTCGACCGCCTCGACACTCTCGGGTTCCTCCGCCGCGACGTACCCGTGACAGCCGACCCTAAGAAGACGAAGAGCACGAGGTACAGGATGGACGACTCGTTCTTCAGATTCTGGTTCAGGTTCGTCTACGGACAGGAGTTGAGGTACGAACAGTACGGTGAAGGAGCGCATGAGAATCTGATTCAGCCGGAGATGGCGGAGTTCGCAAGCGAGACGTTTGAGGAGCTGTGTCAAGAAGCTGTTCCCGAACTCTATCCATCGTTGAACCTCGTCAGGATGCCGGGCAGGTGGTGGAGAAAGGGTAGAGAGGTAGACATCGTCGGGCTGACCGACAGCGACGTTCTCCTCCTTGGCGAGGCGAAGTTCACGTCCGAACCGCTGGGGTACGGCGTTATGAGCCGTCTGGAGGAAGACGCCGACGAGGTAGCGCGCTCCGCGGGCAGCGGCGAGTACGAACACGAGTACGCCCTGTTTTCGAGAAGCGGCTTCAGACGGTCCGTCAGAGAGGAGGCAGAGGACAGAGATGACCTTTCGCTGTTCTCCGTCGCCGATGTTCTGAACGCCCTTGACGTGGCTTGAGTCGGAGATGAGGGGAAGCTCTACCACTCGTATATCTTTCCTCGTCGCTCATCTTTTCGTCCGTGTCTCCGACTTATTGAGTGTTACTTTGAGAACCATCGACATGCTCATGTACGAAGCTTCGACAGCTAAATATTCCTTGAATACGATGACGCACCACCATCGATGTCGATACTCTTCGACGAAGCGGTAGAGAAGTTCGAACCGAGCAAGGCGGAGTTCGTGTCGCCCGACGAGTCGGGGGAGAGCCTTCTGGAGGAGGCGGACAACGACGCGCCGATACCCGTCGAGACGATAGGCGAGTTCGCTCTGCGCACAGGAAAGCCGCATCCCGAACGCGACGACTGGACGGTCGTACCACTACACGAACCCGACACAGCCGAACTCACCGGCGAGTACGTCGCCTACGTCGACCACGACGCGAGAGGACGTATCTTTCTGACGCGCAAGGAGGACGGCGCGCTGACGGACGTCGACACGCATCCTGTCGACTCTTTCGCCGAGACACGTCTCGCGCGCCGTATCAGGTTCTGGCACTCCGACCACACGCCCGACGAGTATCCCGACTACCACACCTACCCTGTTGACGAACGCGAACCGCCGCGCCGGGAGATAGACAGGAACGTTCTGGTTCGGGAGATGAAGAGCCACGTCGAGGACGAGATGCTCGCACAGAAGGAGCAGAACCGGAAGAGGATTGACGAGAAACTTTCCGAGTCGCCCGAGACGTACGTTGAACTCGTCTCGGAGGAACGTCTCGGCGACGACCTGTTCAAGTTCTCGTTCGAGATACCCCAAGACGACGAAAGAGACGGATTCACGTACCTCGTCGAAAGGTACGGCGTCCATGTCGACAGCCGGGTTCTTTTGGCACAGCCACAGTCCGACTCCGAAAGCAAGCCGGACGACGTGCCTGTCGAGGCTGTCGTCGACGAGGTTCGGGGGCGGAAGCTGACGCTCCGCGTCGACTTCGACTTGGCTGACGACGTTTCGAGGCTGTCACGTTACCTTTCGAAGGAAGGACGCGTCTTCAGGCTCGCACCCCTTCTGAACACGCTTCCGTACGACCGCGAGATGACTGCTGTCGAGAAGGTCGCGGAAGACGAAGACAAGATAGGCGTTCTCGCGGGCGAAAGGGAGCTTACGTTCGGCGACCCACGCGCTTCGAACGACAGGTACGACACCGACCTCAACCAGGAGCAGGAGACAGCCGTCAAGCTATCCCTCCTGAGCGACGAGATGTTCTGCCTGCACGGTCCTCCGGGGACGGGCAAGACGCGAGCACTCGTAGAGACTGTACGGCGCGCGGCGAACTCAGGTCAACGCGTCCTCGTATGCGCCGACTCGAATCAGGCTGTCGACAACCTCCTTGTGGGTTCGAGTACCGAGGACGACCACGACGAAGGCTCGTTGCACGCGTACGGACAGCACGGTGAGGACGAGTTCACGGTAAGACGTGTCAAGCCGTCGAACTCAAGGGACAGGATGGTCAGGCGCGACTACGGTGACGGCGACGAGGGCGTCGCCGACGTCGTCGTATCGACCAACAACAGCACCGCGAACCTTCCGAGCAGTTTCGACCTCGCCGTGATAGACGAAGCCACGCAGTCGACCGTCGTCTCGTCCTGCATCCCTATATCGAAGGCGGACAGGTTCGTCCTCGCGGGCGACCACAGGCAACTCCCGCCGTACAAAGCCACGGAGAACCCGTCGAAGTCGTGGTGCGGCGGCTCGCTCTTCGAGCATCTCTACGCCGAGGGCGGCGTCTACGAGGGTGTCGGAGTCCAGCTAAGGACGCAGTACAGGATGCACCGCGACATCATGTACTTCCCGAACCGCAGGTTCTACGACGGCTCGCTCAGATGCGGTCGTGAGATAGACGGTCTTCCGAACCACGACACCGTGTGCGGATACGACATAGGCGGCGAGGTTGTCAAAACTTCGTCGTCTTCGAGGTACAACGTCGCGGAGGCGAGACTCGTCGTCGTTCTGGTTTCGAGGCTCCTTGAAGCCGGACTGACCGCCGACGAGATAGCCGTCATAACGCCGTACGAGGCACAGCGCGGTAGAATCGAGACGGAAGCCGGAGACCATCTCGCCGACGCCGCCGAGAGGCTGAGCGTCGACACGGTCGACTCGTTTCAGGGTAGCGAGAACGAGGCGGTCGTCATCTCGATGGTACGTAGCAACGACGAAGGAAGGATAGGCTTCTTAGGGCGTCCCGAGGACGGACCGCGCAGGCTCAACGTCGCTATGACGCGCGCCAGACGTTTCTGCTGTATAGTCGGCGACTGGTACACGTTGACGCAGGAGGCGGACGGCAAGTGCGCCGGTCTGTACAGAGACCTGTACGCACATCTCGGCGACACCGGCAGGATACACGACGTGGACAGGGAGCTTCTGGATACGCTCGTGCGGAGTCTTTGAAGCGTCTGAGGTACTGCTGGCAGGCGGTGGCTATTATAATAACCCTCGAATTCCTGTCCGTTATACAGATATACGGTACAAAGACGTGATGCGGCGTACAGGTAACATACGATGACACCGATAACAGTAACAGCACTCCTCGTCTCCGCCATACTGGCGTCGGCGGCGGCGAGCGTTCTGATGTATATCCGTATAAAGAGCCTACGTCAGGAGATGGCGAGGATGAATCCGGGAACGAGCACCAACGAAGATCTAGACAGAATAGAGGACAGTCTGAGAGGGTTAGAAACACTCCCCTCCGACTGACTGTACTATTCGACGTTCAGCGACTTGCTCGACGTGTAACTGATACCGTCGGATAGGCTCTGTCCTACGATGCATCCGGTGTTGTAGGCGTTGAGGCACTCATGAGCCACGTCCTCGTACTCCTCCGGAACGTTGAGCGTCACATCAACATCGACGTGGTCGACTCGCGCCGCCGTGTGCTCGATCACGTCGGGTATGTCGTCGCCGCCGGGCGAGTCGACTACGCCGACAGCCTCTATCCTCACGACGGAACGAATAATAATGAACTTCATATGCCACGCATACGTGCCCTTGAGCGAGTTAGCCAAGGAGTAAGAGAAAGAGCGGAAGGAGAACAGAAAGCCCGCGATTGCGTAGAGATTAAGAAGGCAGTCAGCGCAAACCCTATGTAGGTTCGTGCAGAAGTCTGCGTATATGGGTAGCAAGAACATAAGCTTGCGCGAAGAAGTCTACGAGGAACTCAAACGCGAGAAAGCCGACGACGAGAGCTTCTCCGACACAGTAAGCCGTCTTCTGAGCGTACGGCACGACGAGGAGCCTCACCCGCTCTACGGTCTCATCGGGATGCTTGACGAAGACGAAGCCGAGGAAGTTCGTGAAAGAGTCGAGGAGTTCCGAGCCGACGTTTCGGAGGAAATGGAAGAGACGAGGAAAGAAATCTGATGCTCCTTGACTCTTGTTTCCTAATCGACTTGATGGACATCGACGAGGGTGCGGTCGCAAAGCTCGAAGAACTTGTCGAGAGAGCAGAGCCACTGACAGTGTCGGTGCTGTCTGTCACCGAGGTTGGATACGGCATTCGCTCCGAACGAGAACAAGCCGACTTCGAAGAGGTTCTGAGCAGGACGGACGTGGTCAGTTTCGAGGCTGCCGATGCTCGCCGAGCCTCACGAATCCTGCGCCGTACCGAAAAAGAAGGCGAGCGCGTCGGGAAGATAGACTCTATGATAGGTGCGATAGCTGTCGGACGCGACGAAGCCGTCGTGACGCGCAACATCGAGGAGTTCAGGAGGATGGACGGGGTGCGTGTGAGTCCTTACTAAAGACTACTCAAACGCTTCTTCGATTACACTTCGTCGATAGTCCTGATTACGCGCCGCCTCGTAAACGACCGGTTCGTGGTACTTTTTGTACGGCGAGGCTTCGGCTCTGTCAATCTCCCGACACATAGCATCTATCCATGTTCGTTTGAATTCACGGCTCATCATCCTGTCAGGAGTGCCTATGTATTCCACATAGTGCGGCGTCTCTGTCTCCTTTTCATCAGAGAGCGGATAGAACGGGAAGTAGTAGTCAGCACGCTCAAGATACTTAGTATTCGCATCCGCGCTGAGTATGAATCCGACAGTCGCTCTTTCGGAGTATTCTTGAACAAGCTTTTCGTAACTTTCCCGATATTCTCCTCGTCCTGCGGAACCAGCACGACGCATCGCCACGAGCACGTACCTGTTGTTTATACTGACTGGAATACGACCGTCCTGTGGTAGTGACGTAACCAACCTTGGGTCGTCGTTGGAGAGTCCGGTCGCGGAAATCAGGTCGCCGAGTAGGTCAAAATAAGAATCTATCCAGTCCGGACTGTGCGCCTTGCTTACTCTTACGACCAGTTTCTCGTGACCGTCCTCCGAGTCACCTTCCTCATTATTTCCTACGGTGTCATCGCTGTCAGAGTAACCGAGAAACGCCTTACCCGGTGATTCGACCGACGAAAACGAAACATCGGATCGGTTTCGTGCGGGACTGGGGGTCGAAGAAGATGATTCAAGGTACGCTTCGATTTTCTCAGTATCCGGGGGCTGATATATCGACCACAGCTTTTCGTACCACTGTGTCAGCTCATCGATTTTGTCTTTCTCGTCGATTAGCACGGACATCTCGGTCCGACCTGTGAGACCTTTTGTCGTGAAGTTAGCCGAGCCTATCAGCGCGTAGCTATCCGAGATTATGACTTCCGCGTGTAGGTCAGTCACGTGACGCACTCGTTCGTCGTTTTGTACCAGGAAATCCCGTACATCTTCACGTTTCGCCCGTCCGTGAATACTCAGCCAAGCTTGAACATCCGTGAGAAGCCGCCAGTCCTCAGTCTTCTGTGTAACTTCTTTGAGGTAATTCGGTTCGATGTAGGGACAGGCGACCAACACGTCCTCGTTCTTGGTAATCTCTCTGATAACCTTGTCGAAGGGGGAGATTCCCGTTCTGTCTGAGGGGTCGTGGTATACCAGTTCTGTCATAAGTAACGACTCCACTGAACCATCAAAACGGTAACGCTACTCCCAGACGAACTTCCCGCCCTCCTGCACCGTCTCGCCGTCGAACTCGATGCGTCCTTCCGACGTGTCGAGAATCATGTCGACATGCACCGCCGAGTCGTTCCTCTCGCGGTCTTCGCCGACGTTGTCGTCATAGGCGCGTCCGAGTGCCATATGGACCGTCTCGCCCATTTTCTCGTCAAAGAGCATGTTCTTCGTGAAGCGGTCTATCTCGCGGTTGGTTCCGATGCCGAGTTCTCCGAGACGGCGCGCTCCTTCGTCCGTCTCTAAGAGGTCGTCGAGCGCGTCCTCGTTCCGCTCAGCCGACGACTCGACGACGACGCCTTCCTCGAAACGTAGACGCACGCCGTCCATCTCGCGTCCCTGATGTATCAGGGGCTTGTCGAAAAGTACCGACCCTTCGACGGAGTCGGGTACGGGTGCCGTGAACACCTCACCGCTCGGCATGTTGTGCCGTCCCGCCGAGTTTACGGCATGCATCCCGTCGACGCTCATGCGGATGTCGGTTTCTTCGCCCGCGACGACACGTACCTCGCTCGCCTCGTCGAGCCTCTCGCGCAACTCTTCCTGGTACTCCTCGACAGCCTCCCAGTCGCGTAGTGTGGCGTC
>JAQZDD010000038.1 GCA_028751055.1 Euryarchaeota archaeon Ods04
AACCGTGTACGTCGTTGTAGGATGCTCGGACTGTGAGAGCGTGAAGATAGCCACGGAGGGCAACGAGACGACCGTCTGCAACAAGTGCCAGTCGCAGATAGACCTCAAGAAGGCGCGTAAGATGTTCCGTTCCGAAGACTTGGAGGAGGCGAAGGAGGCGCGTTCGATGGCGCTCGCACGCAGACAGGGCTTCGAAGGAATCGCCGACGAGATAGCGCAGGAGGGCATCGTATCCGAAACGGTCACCGAACGTTTCGGTGAGGATGAGGTAATGGAGAAAGAAGGTATCGACACCGAAGCCGTCGAGGAGGCGGGCGACGTCAACCGCGCCAAGACCGACAGCGAGTCGAAGCCACAGACGCGTATCGTCAGGGACGCTGTCGAGTTCCTCGACGAACCCACCGACGACGACATCGCAGACTTCGCCGAGGAACGCGGTGTCGGACGCGAGAAGGCTTTCGAGATAGTCGACAGGCTCTGCATGGAGGGCGAGGCGATGCGTACGCGCGAGGGCGTCGTGCGTCTTCTGTAGCATCGTACGTCTTCTGTAACAGGCGGTTCACTCTTCTCCGAAAACGAAAGCCGTTTAAGCCGAGACGGCAAACCACGGTGTACGAGCGCACACGGTAGCGCGTGTCTCGACACGCCGGGATGTGGTCGCAAGACTGAACCGCCGACGCGCCGTGGTGATAGAAATGGCAAAGTCGTTCTACACACATATACGGGACGAATGGAAGAACCTCGACGAAGGAGAGATCGAGGAGGTACAGTGGAGACGCCTGCAGGACTGGCGCGAACAGGGTGCTGTCGAACGTGTCGAACGTCCGACACGTCTTGACAGGGCACGCTCTCTCGGATACAAGGCGAAGCAGGGCGTCGTAGTCGTCCGTTCGAGGATACGGAAGGGTAGCGCGCGTAAGCCCCGCCCCAACAAGGGACGCAGGTCGAAGAGAATGGGTTCGGAGCGTATCACACGCGACAAGAGCCTTCAGCGTATCTCCGAGGAGCGCGCGTCGAAGAAGTACCCCAACCTTGAGGTACTCAACTCGTACTGGGTGGGCGCGGACGGCAGCCACAAGTGGTTCGAGGTCATCATGCTCGACCCCGACCATCCTGCGATACAGAACGACGACGACTTAGGCTGGGTAGCCGACTCAGGCAAGGGACGCGCCCACCGTGGCAAGACATCCGCAGGTCAACGCGGACGCGGTCAGCGCGGCAGAGGAAAGGGTACTGAGAAGACGCGTCCGAGCAAGAACGAGTGAAGAAACAGACGTAGCCGTTCTTCGTTAGCGGTTTTTCAGAAGTTTACGCGTTTTTTACGAGAAAGATAGTCTTACCGAACGAACCGCAGTATTCGCCCTAAGTTTGATATGGTGCCGAATCTATTATCATAGAAGATGCGCACAGAAGGCGAGGAGACACGGGAGGAAGAAGACGGGTATGCCGAGTCACTCGACGAACTCGTCAACTGTGTCGAAGGCGACTGTAGCCTAGACGAACAAGAGGTTTTTGAGAACTTCGTCGAGACCGTCTCGGAGGTATGCGCGCCCACGCTTGTCGCAGTCTGGGCGTTCGACGATGAGGATAGTCTCGTGCCGTACGAACACGACTGTTCCGACGCCGAAGAAGACGTGGAAGATATACTCTCTTCGGTCGAGGACTGGGTGTGGGACGCCTACTCCGAAGGCTCCTTCTACCGAAGCTCCGACGGCGAGGTTCCGGACGCGGTTCCGGGTTCAGTCGACGCAGTCCTGTCGGAGCCTCTGGGTCGACATGGCGTACTGGTTGCGTTCATCCCCTCCGACAGCCGTCTCAGTCCGATGGACAGGTCCGTGGTGCGTTCAGCCGCCACGATGGTCGAGTCTTGTCTCGAAGCCGCCGAGTACGAGAACGAGGTCGAGAGCCGAGCCGAGAGGCTTCAGATGTACGAGGAAAGGACGGAGAAGCTGGAGGAGATAGTCGGAACGATACGCCGGACGAGCCACGAAATTCTGAACGCGACGACACGCACCGAGATAGAGCAGGCTGTCTGCAGACAGTTGGTTGACTCGCCGTTCGTGAAGTTCGCTTGGATGGGTAAGTACGTCGAGTCGGGCGACGAGATGGTTCCCGAGTACTCGACGGACGCCGAGTACCTTCGGAGGCTCGAAGACAACGGCGGAACGGAGATGGCGAAGGAGGTCGCAAGAACCCGACAGCCAAGCCTTTTCTCCGACCTACGTGGGAGTCCGCCGCTCGAACCGTGGAGGGAGCAGGCTCTGCGGTACGGCTTCCGGTCGGTCATACGTGTACCCATCCTGCACAAGTCGTCGATGTACGGCGTCCTCACCGTGTACTCCGACACGACGGTCGACGAGGACGACTACATCTGGTCGGCTGTCAAGGACATCGGCAACATCGTCGGACACGCCATAAACACGTACGAGACGAAGACCGCGCTCGTCTCCGACCGTGTCACGGAGATACGTTTCAGCGTCGGCGACGACGCCTTCCCTGCAGTGCGTTTCGCGTCGGAGATAGACGGCACGGTGACGTTCGAGAACGCCACGACGCAGAAGGACGGAAGCCACCGTGTCTACGTCTCGGTCGACTGCGATGACGACGCCGAAGAGAGACGCGCACGGATAGAGGAGGTAGCCGAGGAGACGCCGTTGGTCGAGTCGTACACACATATCACGACGCGCGGAGACACCGAGGTCTACTCTCTCGTGGGTGACATAACCTTCTTCGAGCAGATACTCGACAGAAGCGGGACCCTCATGGAGATGAAAGCCGCTCCGGACGAGGCGCGTCTCCTCGTCGAACTACCCAAGTACGCGTCGGTCAAGTCGTTCCTGTCGATGGTCGAGGGCGAGTACGACGACGTCGAGGTTCTCTCGTCCCACACTAAGGAGAAGGAGTTCCAGACAGAGAGTGGGTTCAAGGGCAGGCTCAAGGAGGAGCTTACCCGTCGTCAGTTGGAGACGTTAGAGACAGCCTACTACAGCGGATACTTCGACTCGCCGCGCGAGAGCACGGGACAGGACATCGCCGACCAGCTGGGAGTTACACAGCCGACGGTCACCGAGAACATAAAGGCAGGACAGCGGAAGCTTCTCAGGCTTCTTCTGGACGGATGAGCACCAGACGTACCCGACGGCTGGCTTATCAAAATAAGCATCGGCTAAGCGCGGTTTATCTATTAAGCAACACAGACTATACCTACACGGAACTAATGTAGAAGTACGATGAGACGGAATGTTGTTTCGAACAAGGGTGAGCAAAACCCGGCAAGAAGCGAGAACGACGACAGCGGCGGCGACAGGGTTAGGGTACTCCACATAGACGACTCACCCGAGTTCGTAGAGATGGCTTCGACGTTTCTGAGGAAGAACAGTGAAAAGCTCGACATAGAGGCGTACGTCGACCCTACCGAGGTTCCCGAGAGACTCGCCGAGAAGGAGTTCGACTGCGTCGTTAGCGACTGCGGCATGCCCGACATGGAGATGGACGGCATAGAGCTACACGAGGTGGTACGTGACGACCACCCCGACATCCCGTACATCTTCTTCACAGGAACTTCGCGGTCGGAGTTCCCCGATGAAGCTGTCTCCCACGAAGCGACGACACATATGGAGAAGGAGATAGACCCAAGGCAGTTCGCCGACCTTGCGAGCCTCATCGAGGAGCTGGCGGACAAGTAGAGCGGCTTATTCTCCGAATTCACCCATAACTTTTTGTCTGTCGGTCTTAATATAGACCGGATAATGTCCGTGCCAATAAGGGTTCTCCACGTCGACGACGAACCGGACTTCGCAAGACTAGTCTCCGAGTTTCTGCCGCGTGAGAACGGACGTATAGAGGTTGTGACAGAGACACGTGCCGAAGACGCGCTCGAACTTCTCGAAGGGGGTAGTGACGGCGACGAAAACGACGGAGACGGCGACATCGACTGCATCGTCAGCGACTACGAGATGCCCGACATGGACGGCTTGGAGCTTCTCGAAAGGGTACGCGACGACTACCCTGACCTGCCGTTCATACTCTTCACCGGAAGGGGTAGCGAAGAGGTCGCCAGCGAAGCCATCTCCGCAGGCGTCACCGACTACCTCCGCAAAGGCGGCACGGAGAAGTACGAACTCTTAGCGAACCGTATCGAAAAGGACGTGGAGAGCGTGAGGTCGAGACATGAACTCAGCGAAAGCCGGAAACGTCTGAACCTTTTCTTCGAGAAGTCACCTCTCGGTGTCGTCGAGTGGGACGAAGAGTTCCGTCTCGTCCGTATGAACGAACGCGCCGAGGAGATACTCGGATACGACGAGTCGGAGATTGAAGGCAGGTCGTGGGATGCTATCGTCCCCGAATCCGACGAGGAAGACGTTGCAGAGGTCGTCGATGAGCTTCTGGAGAACCAAAGCGGCTACCACAGCATCAACGAGAACGTCACAAAGGACGGCGAGAGACTGATATGCGAGTGGCACAACCGTGTCGTAACCGACTCGTCGGGCGAGACAATCGCCGTCTTCTCACAGTTCCGTGACGTAACCGACAGAGCCGAAAGGGAGCAAGAACTCCAACGAAACGAACGTCGTTTCGAGGCTGTCTTCGACGACCCCGGCATGCTCGTCGGACTCCTTGACGACGAAGGCAAGGTTATCGACGTAAACACGACGGCTATGGAGTACACAGAAGCGACCGTCGACGGTGTCGTAGGCGAGCCTTTCTGGGAAACGCCGTGGTGGCAGACCGACGAAGAGCTACGCGACGACGTACGCAGATGGGTTCGGCGCGCAACCGACGGCGAGTACGTCGAGTTCGAAGCCGAACACGTCCGTCCTGATGGCGGGACAGCGACCGTAGAGGGCGTCGTACGACCAGTGATGGAGGAAGGTGAAGTTACGTCGCTCGTCGCCTCGGCGCGTGACATAACGGAGAGGAAGGAGCGCGAACACGCCCTCGAACGCAAGCGCGAAAGACTGAGCGAGCTAGCCAGCTTCGTAGACGACGACATGAGCGAGACTGTGTCGGCAGCACGCCGGCGGCTGGAGGCTATCAGCGACGAAGACGTAAACGTCGGGGAAGCAGTGTCGGCAGTCGAAAGAGCCGACGAGATGCGCGCTGAACTCGCCGACTCACTGAGGCGCGAGACGGTCGAGGAGACCGACGAGGTCGATGTCCGCGACACGTTAGAGGAAGTTATGGAGACTGCCGGTGTTCCGGTGTCGGAAGCTGAGGTCGAGGTCGAAAGAGCACCGTGTGTCAAGGCGGACGGCGCGGCTCTGCGCGTGTTCGTTGAGACCCTCGTCGTGAACACGGTCGAGAACTCCGGAGACGGCGTACGGATACGTGTGGGCGAGACGGAAGAAGGGTTCTACTACGAAGACGACGGAGACGGCATCCCTGACACGTACAAAGACCGGGTGCTCGTGCCGGGTTTCTCGACGAAGGAAGACGCAGGCGCGGGCATGGGTCTTGCGAAAGCACGTCAGATAGCTTTGGGACACGGCTGGAACCTGCACGTCGACGACGCACGGTGTCTAGATGGAGCGCGTTTCGAGGTTCTGACCGACGGCGACGGATGAGCGACCTCGCAAGACACAATTTCCATTACCTCTTATTTGGATAAGAAACCCCTGTAGGAGAGTTTATCTATCAAGTGATGTCCATTTTAGTCCTCGGTCGCATATTCTGGGTATGAGTGTCTTGGAACTATCCTCGAACGGTGATTACTCCGAAGGTGTGTACGGTGCACGGATTTGACTGTCTCAGTAAAGCACGGAGAACCGAAAGGCGGGACGACGCGGTTTGTCTACTTGGCGTCTCGTATAGACGGAAGGAGGGTGACAGTACATGAACATCACTACTTACGAGGAATCCGACCAGCGAACGGTGAACGTTCTGCACGTCGACGACGAACCCGGCTTCGCCGAGATGGTAGCCGACTTCATAGAGAAGGAAGACGAAGACATCAGCGTAGAGACGGTGACGCGTGCCGAGGACGCGCTCGAACGTCTCGAAGGACATAACGATAGCGACGAAAACGACGGTGGCGGCGACGACGGCAACGAAAACGACGAAGACGGCGACATCGACTGCATCGTCAGCGACTACGAGATGCCCGGCATGGACGGCTTGGAGTTCCTCGAAAGGGTGCGCGACGACTACCCTGACATGCCGTTCATACTCTTCACCGGCAGAGGCAGCGAAGAAGTCGCCAGCGAAGCCATCTCCGCCGGTGTCACCGACTACCTGCAGAAGGAGTCAGGAACGGAACAGTACAAGGTTCTCGCTAACCGTATCAGGAACTCCGTAAGCATGCGGCGCAGTAAACGCGGGCTACGCGAGACATCGAAACATCTCCGCGCCGTCCTTGACACCGTTTCGGCTTCCGTCTTCATGAAGGACACGGAAGGCAGGTACATTATGATGAATCAGAACTGCAGGGACATGCTCGGTCTGGATTACGGCGAGGCGATAGGTGCGACCGACTACGATATCTTCGACGACGAGACAGCCGAGAAGTTCCGGGAGGACGACAGACACGTCTTCGAGGAAGGCGAGACCATACAGAAGGAGGAGAAAGTCCCCACCCCCGACGGAAAGCGCGCCCATCTCACGCTCAAGAGTCCCGTCTTCGACGACGACGGCGAGCCTTACGCAGTCTGCGCAGTCTCGACCGACATAACCGAGCGTAAGGAACGCGAAAGAGAACTCCGAGAGCAACAGAGTTTGCTCGAAACCGTACTCTCGAACGTACCTGTCGTGATGTTCGCTCTCGACGACGAGGGAATCTTCACGCGTTCACGTGGAAAGGCTCTGAACGAGATAGGTCTGGAGCCGGACGAGGCTGTCGGCGAGTCGGTCTTCGAACTGTACGAAGACAAATCCGACGTTCTGGAACAAGTGGAACGCGCGCTCGGCGGCGAATCAGTGCAGGCGACGGTTGAAAACAACGGGAGGCTGTTCGAGACGTGGTACGAGCCTGTCGAAAATGGTAAAGAGATACGCGACAGAGGAGACGGACACAACAGTGGCAACGGTTCGGTCACGGAAGTCGTCGGTCTCTCATACGACATAACCGAACGCGAGGAACGCGAGGAAGAACTCGAAAGGTACGAGGCGTTCATAGAGAACGCGTCGGACGTTATCACACATATCGACGAGAACGGCACGGTACTCTACCAGAGTCCGTCGGTCGAACGCGTCTTCGGATACGAGCAGGACGAGACGGTCGGCGACAGTGTCTTCGACTACATACATCCCGAAGACAGGGAGGAGATGACAGAGGAGTTCTACTCCGTCCTGAACGACCCCGAAACCGAGGTTGAGGATGTCGAGCTTAGGATGAAGAAAGCCGACGGGACATACGTCTGGGTCGAAGCGACGGGTAGCGACCACACCGACACGAAGGCTGGCGGCTTCGTCGTAAACTCGCGCGACATCTCCGAGAGAAAGAAACGCGAGAAAGAACTCGAAAGGTACGAAGCACTCGTCGAGAACACCACGGACTTGGTGACGCTCATCGACGAGGATGGCACGATACTCTATCAGAGTCCGTCAGCCGAACGTATCTTAGGGTACGACCCCGAGAAGGCGGTCGACAACAACGTCTTCGAGTTCGTGCATATAGAGGACAGAGGAGACCTCATGGACAGGTTCTCCAGCCTGTTGGAGGAGCCGGAGATACGGATAGAGGACGTGGAGTACAGGTTCCGTCGTGTAGACGGTGACACGGTCTGGCTCGAAGCCTCGGTAGCCGACAGACGTGATACGGAACTCGACGGATTCGTCGTGATAGCACGGGACGTGACGGAGCGAAAGAAACGCAACGAGGAGCTTAGAAAGACAAAGGAGCGTCTGGGCTTAGCTATCGAAGGCGCGAAGTTGGGCGTCTGGGACTGGGACATCGA
>JAQZDD010000335.1 GCA_028751055.1 Euryarchaeota archaeon Ods04
CCACGGTCGCTCACACTCTCTGGTTCTCGATGAAATCTTAGATTTCATCTTCGAACCACGACTTCATCAGCTTGGCGCGTTCTATCCTCTCCCTCGCTATACGTTTACCCGTCTCCGTCTCCATGCGTTCGACTGTGCTCTTGCCGCGTTTGATTACACGGTCGATTATGCCGGGAACCTCCTCGTGTGAACGTGACTCGTAGCCGAGACGCATCACCATGAGCGTCGCTCCGGCGACGCCTATCTTGTCTATCGAGTCCGCCTCTATGAGCACCTTCGACTCCATCGGCATCCCGTCGTTGGGTTCGCGTGTGTGGTCGCGTATCACACGCGCCACGCTCTCTATGAAAGGCTCCGGATAGCCGTTGCGCGAAAGATACTTCTGGGCTATCCACGCGCCTTCTTCGGCGTGTTTCTCCTGCTTGACCTCGAACTTGGCGGCGTCGTGGAAGACGGCGGCGACACGCACGACGTTTACGTCGGCGTCCTCGTGGCGCGCTATCCTCTCGGCGAGGTCGACGACACCTATCATGTGTCTGTATCTGTACTCGGCGGAGTGCCACGGGTACCAACGCATCCTGTCGCCGTTCCGCCGGACGGTCTCGTGGAGGTGCTCGCGCACGAACTCCGCCATCTCGGTGAACTCCTCGTACGTGACCTCGTACCTGCCTTCTTCGTCTAGGTTCTTCTCCCCGATGGTTTACACCCCCTCTGTTTACTATATCCCGAGTTCATCCTTGTAGTCCATACGTCGTAGGTTTATTTAGTACTTCAGGTGAGCTTTGACTCTTCCCGTGGCTTCACACCCGTTCGGAGAGCCAGACGCGCGCGTCTTCGACAGCCGCCTCTTCGCCCGTGAGCTTGAGACGGACGCCGTCCTCGCCGGGATAGCTTCCTATCTTGACGCCGAAACGCTGACGTGCCTCCTTGACGCGCCCGACGAGTTGGCTCTCAGGCTCTTCGGTGTGGACGTAAGCGACGCCCACCTCGTCACCTTCGAACTCGTGCTCGATTTCGCCGAAGACCGCCTTCATCTCCGAAGGAACACCGGGAAGGACGAAGACGTTCTCGACCGCGAAGCCGGGTGCGACGCCCTCTTGGTTCGGTATAGGGCACGCGCCAGCCGGCACAGCCGCGGCTTCGTCCGAAACGTCTCCTGAGTAGCCTGCTGCGGCTTCGCGTGTTTCGTCGGTGACATCGACGCCGCGGTCGAGCGCGCGTGCCACACCCTCGGCTGTCACGTCGTCGGGCGTCGGTCCCAAGCCGCCCGTTACGACGACGGCGTCGTACGCGTCGGAGAGACGACGCACCTCATCGGCGACAGCCGCCACGTCGTCGGGGACGACTACGACACGTTCGACCGAGACGCCTCTCCCCGCGAGACGTGAGCACAGCCACGAGGCGTTCGTGTTCACGGTGTCGCCGGCGAGCACCTCGTCGCCGACGTTTACTACCGCGGCGCGCAAAGCCTGCTACCTCTACTCCTCCGCCTCGGCACCCTCTATCTCTTCGGCGAGCTCCTCGATGTC
Source organism: Euryarchaeota archaeon Ods04 (assembly GCA_028751055.1). Lineage (GTDB taxonomy): Archaea > Halobacteriota > Halobacteria > Halobacteriales > Halorutilaceae > Halorutilus. Next base: position 1,530 of record JAQZDD010000335.1, read on the forward strand.
CTCCTCGTCCAGGTCTTCGATGTCTTCGAGGTCTCCGCCGCCCATTCCCGGCATCATTCCGCCCATACCGGGCATGCCGCCGTGCATGTCGTCGTGGTCGAAGGTCTCGCGGACGACGACACGGTCGAAGTCGAAGTCGTGCATCAGTTCGTCGACGACCTGCTGTTTCGAGAAGAGCCACTGCTGGTTCATAGACATCTCGGGTGTAGCTTCGATGTACAGGACGCGTTTTTCGACTTCCTCTTCGACTTCTTCGAGTTCAGGGGGTTCGTCAGCGTCCTCGTCTTCTTCGTCGTCCGTCTCGACCTCTTCCATACGCGTCTCCGTCTCGGTCACGGTATCGGTCTCCACCTCGACCTTCGTTCCGATGTACGCTTCGATGGTTGCGACTATCTTCTCCTCCTCGTCGTCGACGACGTCGAGTATCTCGAACTCGTAACGCACGTCCTCGCCCGCGAGCGGATGGTTGAAGTCGACACGTGCGCGTCCGCC
>JAQZDD010000079.1 GCA_028751055.1 Euryarchaeota archaeon Ods04
ATTACGAAGAGGAGGGAGTTACGGGACTTCGACCGTCGTTACCCCGGAAAGAGATAAACGCGACGCGTCCCTTCTTCGGGGTATGTCCTCCGAGACTGACACCGACGACGGACCGGGCTTCGACAGCCTCAGGTACGAAAAAGACGAGACGAAGGACGGTAGGGTTGCGCGTATCGTACTTGACCGCCCCGAGCGGTACAACGCTATTTCGAGGAGCATGCCACGCGAGATACGTGAGGCGGTCGAACGCGCAAACGCCGACGACGACGTGCACGTCATCGTTCTGACGGGCGCGGGCGACGCCTTCTGCGCGGGCTACGACTTAGTCGAGTTCGCCGAGTCAGAAGGGGCGGCAGGTTCACAGGAGATGCCGTGGGACCCTATGCAGGACTACCGTCTGATGAAGCAGAACACCGAGGACTTCATGTCGCTCTGGAGAAGCTACAAACCCGTCGTCTGCGCAATCAACGGCGACGCCGTGGCGGGAGGGAGCGATATCGCGCTCTGCGCCGACATCATCTTGATGTCAGAGGAGGCGCGCATCGGCTACCCGCCAGCGCGCGTCTGGGGATGCCCCACGACGGCGATGTGGGTCTACCGCCTTGGTGCCGAGGGTGCGAAACGTATGCTCCTTACGGGCGACCTGATAGACGGCGAGGAGGCAGAGGAGATGGGTCTGGTGTACCGCGCAGTCCCCGACGAAGAACTCGAAGACGCCGTTGACGAACTCGTCGGGAGGATGCACGGGATACCGACGAACCAGCTAATGATGCAGAAGCTGATGATAAATCAGGCGTACGACAGCATGGGTATCGAGAACACGCAGAGGTTCGCCACCATCTTCGACGGTATGGCGCGCCACACGCCCGAAGGGATGCGTTTCAAGGAGCGTTGCGAGGAGGTCGGCTTCCAGCAGGCAGTAAGAGAGAGGGACAGCGGCGAGCCGATAGACGAGATGTGATAACTGATAGAAGGAGAATCTGCCAAAAATATTATATAAACTGAAATTGTACTTGTGTTAGTATGATATCCGCGGCTACCTTGGTGATATTGTTGATATTGGCGTTTCTAATCTACAGCGTAAGATTTGATGAGCAAACAGGCGATACACCCGAAAAGGCTGACGAGAGATCCGATTTTATCTGGGGCGTCTTATCGGTTGTACCGGCGATAATCTTGGGCGGCGTAGTCGGCGGGTTTATCGTAGGTATACTGTTTGGTGTTATAGCCTCATTTGATCCGCCCATGGAGGGTCTGGTGTTTGTTATACCGCTGTTGGCATTAGTTTTCGCTGGCATAGTGCTTCTTTTCTCTGTCATGTTTATGAGGCTGTACTACAGGCTGGGACTACCCCAGAATATTGAGATAGGCTAACAGCTTGAGGGAAAACGAACCGGAACCTTGCGTTGGCTGACGAAGCCGTACCCGGACTTTCAGCGATAACTCGGAAACACTCCTAAGTTCCAGCAGGCAGTAAGAGAGAGGGACAGCGGCGAGCCGATAGACGAGATGTGATTCGGCGGTAGCATACGGAACCAGAACCTACACCGATGAGTTTATCCGCCCATCTCGGCTTTGACGACACATGATTGACAGAGGACGGCGCAGACTCCTTGCAGGTCTCGGTCTTGCGGGTGCGGTAGGTGTCGCAGGATGTGTCGGTGGCGACGAGAACGGCAACGGCGAGGAAGGCACAGGAAACGGTGACGACGGTAACGACGAGGAGAACGGCAACGGCGAGGCTGGCGAACTCCATCCGCGTTACGGCTACGCTTCTACGTCGATGGACGAGGAACAGCCCGTAGAGCACGACCATACTGTCCGGCTTCTGATGGAGAGTCAGGAGGTAGGACCGCCCGTGTTCTACTTCGAACCCGCCGGAATCGCCGTCGAACAGGGCGACGTTATCCGTTTCGAGTTCCGGTCGCCCGACCACTCGGTAGCCGCGTTCCACAAAGGATTCGGTCGTACCCACCGCGCACCCGAGGACGCCGAATCCGTCTCGTCGCCCATGATGGAGATAGGGACTTACTGGCTCTGCGAGTTCGTGGAGACGGGTGTCTGGGACCTCTACTGTCCCCCGCACGAGTTCGTGGGCATGGGCATGCGTGTAGTCGTCGAGGAGGCGACAGGTCCCGCGACCGAACCCGCGGATCCGGACCCAGACCCTGAAGACGTAGACCAAGAGGGCTTCGCACGTCCTCCCGAGCAGGAACTCGCAGAGACGTTCAACGCCGAGGCTCTCGACCCCGAGAACATACTCGAACAGGGCGAGGTTCCTTGGGAAGACGTGGCGGACAGAGAGGAAGCAGAGTAGATTCTCCCCACCGTCTCAGGTGAGGTGAGGCTCGTCTTTCCGCCGCGTGCCGTCGGTGACACGCTGGAGCCTTGATGTCAGGTCTGCTTACTCCGTCAGCCTACTCAAGACGACGTACAGAACAACGAACATCACGGCGAAGACCGTGAGTCCCTGAACAGTCTTCGTGAGCCGGCTCTTCTCCGCTGCTTCCCTCTTGGCTGCCTTTCTGCGTTCCTCTTCCTCTTCTTTCGCCTCCTCGACGGCTTCGATAATCGGCTCGCGCAACGGCGACTCCATGGCGGCGGTCACTATCTTTTCGGCTATCCGTCTTTGGCGTCCCCTTTCTGTGTCGGTTGTCTCTGTCATAGCTACCACTCCTTAGAGCGACAGGAAATCCGGACGTGTCGAACATAAATCTTCGTGCGAGTCGGCTTTGCTCATCCCAACACTTTATGGACGACGCCTACGGTCTAACTCCATGGAGCAGTGGTCGTCACGTGTCGGCTTCGTCTTCGCGGCGATAGGCGCGGCAGTCGGACTCGGCAACATCTGGAGGTTTCCTGCGGTCGTGGGACAGAACGGCGGCGGCGCGTACCTCGTTCCGTACCTCATCGCTGCGTTCGCGTTCGCCGTGCCTCTCATGGTCTTCGAGATATCCGTCGGAAGGTCGCTCAAGGCGGACGTTGTGACGGCATGCCGTATGGTACGTTCCGAGTTCGAGGTGGTCGGCTGGCTCGTCGGTGGTTCGGTGCTCGCCATCCTTAGCTACTACCTCGTCATAACGGGATGGGTGCTCGCCTTCCTGACGTTCTCGGCGACGGGTTCCGACGCGACGTTCGACTCGTTCACGGCGACGTACCAGCCTCTCGTCTTCTTCGTCGTCTCGACGCTCTTCGTCGGCGGCATCGTCTCGCTCGGCGTCCAGAAAGGTATAGAGAGGATGGCGAAGATTCTCATACCTATGACTTTCGTCGTCCTTCTCGGACTCGTGGCGTACGTCGCTACGCTACCCGGATTCATGGACGGCTTACGTTTCTTCCTGACGCCTGATATGTCGGTTCTGTCGGACGCGACCGTATGGAGTGCCGCCTTCGGACAGGTCTTCTTCTCGTTCTCAGTCGGCATGGGTATACTTCTGACCTACGGAAGCTACCTCGGCGGCGACACGAACGTCCCCAAGTCGTCGCTGTTCATAGCCGTCGCAGACCTCACGGTCGCGCTCATCGCGGGCGTCGTCATCTTCGGTATCGTCTTCACCTTCGGCGTCGAACCCACAGCAGGCTCCGAACTTGCCTTCTCGACCCTCCCCACCGCGTTCGAGACGATGCCGTTCGGCACGGGCGTCGCCGTCGCCTTCTTCGGCTTGCTCTTCTTCGCCGCCATCGCCCCCTCCGTCTCGATGCTCGAAGTCGGAGTCGCGGGCGTGATGCGCGCGACGGACTGGTCGCGGAGAAAGGCGAGCATAGCCGCGACGGGCGTGATACTCGTCGCAGGTCTTCCGTCGGCTCTGAGCTACACCGCGTTCGAACTCTCGGTTCTCGGACGACCGTTCTTAGACGTTCTCGACTCGACCGTAGGTACGCTCGGGCTTCCAATCTCAGCAGTCGCTCTCGTAGCCGTCTTCGCGTGGTTCCAGAAGCCCGACGCTGTCCGTGAACAGATGGGCGACGGTATCCTTCTCTCGCTCGTCAAGTACGTCGTTCCCGTCGTGATTGTCGTCGTCACGACGCTCCGTCTCGCCACGGGTATCGAGATTCCGGCGTGGAGACGCCTTCCCGGTGCGACGGCTCTTGCGAGCACGCACACCTTCGTCGGAACCGTAGCCGTCGTGGGTATCATCGTCGTCGTAGGATACGCCGTGCACAGACGCCGGAAGAGAGGGCGGAAGAGGGTGTCGTAAGAACTCATCTTCGTGGTACAAAACTCTTATACTACACAAGACCGTACATCCAGCTACCGTAAAGCCACGGAAGGTCGATGACCCTGCATCGGTGTCAAAAGCACCTAGCGCGGTACAAAGGAGGACTGCCGCGCGGGTGGGTGGGAGGTCTTCCGTGGTGGGCTTCTACTCCAGAAAAGACTGGATAGATTCGAGAGCCTCTTCTGTAGCGGGGTAGAGGATACTGTCGTCGATTTCATCTATCCAGTTTTTCCCACCTCTTTCCGGCTCCGCGGCGGCACCGGCTACACAGTCAGCCGTCTGTATACCCTGCTTCTTACGTGAGTTGGCATGCTCCACCGAAGCCTCGTGGAACTCTTCCTCAAAAGCCGACCTCACGAAGTCGGACTGCTTCGAACTGTATACACGGTCGAAGACGAAGCTGTTGCGTCGTTCGTCGTCGACACCCATCCGTTTCAGTATCTCGGCATACAGTCGTCCCATGATGCACATATCCGTCGGCATGTCGTCGAAAAGGACGTCTTGGTGTATCTTGTACACGTCGTGGCTCTGTCGCATGGCTTCGAAGTCGGCATGCGTCAGGACGGCGTAGCCGACCGAAATCTTTCCGTCCAAGCCGTTGAGGCAGTCGACGAAACGCCTCTTCTGCGTGTCGGTCATGTCGTACCACCTCGCCTCTGTCAGGTCGGTGGCTCTCCTGATAGCTCTCTTGGGACACCGTACGCAGTCCATGCGTTCGGCGCACGCCATGACACCGAGGCTGAACGGTCCGCGGTTCTCCAGTAGGTCGTTGAACTGCCCGGATTCGTCACCGTACGCGTGTATCAATTTTATAATTCAGTTTGCTCAAAACGCATCAACTTTCCTCTTCTATAATATTGCCCAACTGTATCTCCTTACTCCATCTTCCGTACGAACTCCGCAGGCTCCATAATATCGATTTCCTCATACTCACCGAGTTTGAGAAGGTGACTATCACCTGAGACGACGTAGTCGGCTTCTGCTTCGGTGGCACAGGCGAGTATTCGGTTGTCGCTCGGGTCGTTCTCTATCGCGCCAGGCACGTCATCAGGTGAGACGACGGTGGAAATACTAATGATATTGTCCACGAAACGCTCTACGCGCTCGTCGTCAAACGGTATCTTGTCTCTGCCGAGAACGTCCTCAATTTCGTCGAAGATGAACGGTGAAATGTATAGCTCAGCGTCTCCCTTCTCGACGGCGCGCAGGACTCGGTAGGGCTTCCCGCTCGACAGGGTCGCGGAAACGTAGACGTTAGTGTCGAGTACTATCCTAAGTGTCACTCCTCAACTCCCCTGCTCTCGTGGACGAGTTCCTCGACATCCTCTTCCTCTACGCCCTCCTCTCTTGCCTCCGCCCACATCGGCTTCAGAACCTCCTCTAGCGACGCCTCCACAGCCGACTCGTCGACCTTCCGCAGGAGTATCGTGTCGCCCTCCGAGACAACTAAGAGCTTCGAACCCTTTTCGAGGCTCATTCTGTCGCGTACGTCGGCGGGTATGGCTATCTGCCCGCGCGAGCTTACAGTCACCATCTCTA
>JAQZDD010000095.1 GCA_028751055.1 Euryarchaeota archaeon Ods04
GAACCGAAGTTGCCGACGTGATACGCGGTATCTCGGAGCACGACGCGATAGCCGATGTCGACATACTCTGGACCGACGAACAGGACGCGCTCGTCCAGTTCCGGACACGCAGACCTATGATGCTCTTGGCGGCGCGCAGGTCGAACGTTCCCGTTCGTATGCCGTTCGAGATACGTGACGGCGTCGGCGAATGGAACCTAACGGCACCGCGTGACAGGCTGTCCGAACTGAGCGAGGTCTTCGACAGTATGGGTGTGAGCTACGAGGTCAAGAGCGTCCACAAGATAAGGTCGGACAGCTTCCTCACCGAAAAACAGCGCGAGGTCATAGAGACTGCTCTGGAGATGGGATACTACGACACGCCGCGGAAGGCGTCGCTGTCCGATGTAGCCGAAGAGTGCGGGATAGCCAAGTCTACGTGTAGCGAAACTCTGCACCGTGCCGAGGAACGCATAATCAAGGACTCGGTCGGCTCGGAGAGCGTATAACCGACGCAGACGCCCCGAAAGTCACGCCAGAAAGACGAGTGCCTCGGAGTCCGTGACAGCGACCGGCGAGACCTCTTTCGTGCCTTCGAACCTGAGAGCCTCGTCTTCGGCGATTTCGTGGCTATCTCCGTCGAGACGTACGTCGAACCTTCCCGAGACTACGTAGAAGACGACGGTCTTGTCGGGATGTCTGTGTGGCGGAACCGCCTCACCTTCTCCGAGCGAAAGACGGACGGTAGTGGGGTCGTCGAAGAGACGGCTTCTTTCCCCGTCCGCCTGCGTAATCTCCGCTGTTTCTACCTTCTTTTCGTCGACGTTTCTTTCTCCCATGCAGTCCGTACGGCACAGGGGCGTATCCGGCTTCTCCCGAACCTGTTCGGGAACGACTGTATGGGGCTGTGGCACCTGTCTCCTGACATGAAGGTAGACCGAACTGTCGAGGACCGCAAAGCCGCCGACCACGACGGCGAACCGCGCGACTACACGTGGTCGGTCAGCCTCGGAGAACCCGAACATGCTGACGAAGCATGACGGTCGGTGAACAACAAAGTCGGATGACCGAGGGACTCGCCGACTCTGTAAGACAGGGTACCGAACGCGTTGTCGAGGAGGAGGTTGACGTAGCACTGCGCCGTATGGACGGTGTCGACGAGTACGAACGCGAGGTAATCGAGGAAGTCGCCGAGAACGTCGCCCAACGTCTCATGCAGCCCGTCTTCGATTCGCTCGAAGACGGCAACGTAGACGGACGCCGTGTCGGAGCGAAGCTTTTTGAGGAGATGCTGTCCGAGGACTGAAAACGTGGTATTCACCGCCGAACGCGAACATGTGCGGGAAAACCCCTAACGACGAACTATGTTAAGTATGAACCATATGACGGAGTCAGACACGGAGACAGAGATACCGTGGATACAGCGACTGTACGACAGGATATGGCTAATCGGTCTAGCCGCGCTCGTGTTCTTCTTCCTGTCGTACGTCCTGTGGGGAATAATAGACATCTTGATGATACCGGAGGGGTAGAGATGGGTTCACCCATAAAACCGCCCGACGAAGAAGACTGGTGGAACGTGCCGGTCGACAGACGCGAGTCGATATGGCTCAGCCTCAGTGCCATCTGGGCTGTCATAATCTTCGGATGGATGAGCATCTGGACACGTATAGGCGACCAGAACCCGATAGGCGAAACCTACCGTGTTAGCACCGACGAGTTTCAGAAGAAGGTCAGTGGCTACATGGATGAGGCGGAGAGGCTCGACGGGGCTATCGTGCCACCCGGCGACGACGTGTATATAGCCGGAGTGACGTTCCAGTGGCGTGGTCTGCCTGTCGTCCTTGAGACGGGCAGGACGTACAAGTTTCACATGAGTTCTTACGACGTACAGCACGGCATATCGATACGTCCCGAGGAGGTGCTGAGCCAGCACACGAACCTCCTCGTCATACCCGGATACGAATGGGTGATAGAGATGGAGTTCGACGAACCCGGGACATACCACGTCATCTGCAACGAGTTCTGCGGCGTCGGACACAGCAGCATGCACGGACGTATCGAGGTACGTGAGGAGGTCGACGTATGATATTCGGGCTGTTCGACAACGACTACGACGACGAAGGCTTCCGTACGTGCAGCGTGACCGGCATGGAGATACACCGCACGGTTGAGAACCACGTCAAGGTCTTCGGTCTCACGGCTGTCGTCGCTCTCTTGGTCGGCGGCTTCTTCGCAATAACGGTTGCACTCACACGCTGGGAACTCGTCGGTCTACTGGAAGCCGACGCCTTCTACATACATCTCAGCCTGCACGCTTGGAACCTCCTGATATTCTGGATGGTCTTCATGGAGATAGCGATTCTGTACGTCGGAGGACCGATGGTGCTCGGACGCAGACTACCTATAACCAAGGCGGCGAAGGCGGGATGGGGAACGATGGTCACGGGCGCGCTCGTCATCAACTACGCAATCTGGACGACGACACCGCCTGACCAAGCACCCCTTCTGACTTCTTACGCGCCTATGCCATCGTCACCCTACTTCTACGCTGGCGCGATAATCTTCTTAGTCGGTGCCGTCGTCGCCGCTCTACCGTTCTTCGTCGCTCTCTGGCAGGAGAAGAAATGGGGTAGCGGCGGAAGCCTGCCGCTCGTGACGTTCGGGGCTTTTGCGACGGCGATAATCGCTGTCGAGGCACTCGTCGGCGGTCTCGTCGTCTTCGTCTACGCCTTCCTCTGGCGTATAGAGGTGATAGGCTCCATAGACGCCGCGCTCTACAGACAGATATTCTGGATAGTCGGACACGGCACACAGCAGATAAACTTAGTGGCGATGGTCACGGTCTGGTACTTCCTGACACACGTCGTCGGCGGCGCGGAGGTCGTAAGCGAGAAGGTGTCGCGCACCGCGTTCGTCCTCTACGTCTTCTTCATCAACATGGGTGCGGCGCACCATCTACTGTCCGACCCTGTCGTCTCGACGGGCTGGCGTATCTGGAACGCGTCGTACGCGTTCTACGGCGCGACGCTCGCAAGCATGATACACGCCTTCGCCATACCCGCCGGAATCGAGGCAGGACGACGTAAACGTGGAAAGGGCGGCGGACTGTTCGGCTGGCTCACGGGCGCGCCGTGGAAGAACCCCGTCTTCTCCGCGACCATCTTCTCCATCATCCTGTTCGGCTTCGTCGGTGGCATCACGGGTGTCGTCATGGGTCAGTTACAGACCAACATGACGTGGGTGCGTACGATGGCGACCGTCGGGCATTTCCACGGTACGGTCGTCCTCGGCACGACGATAGCGTTCATGGGACTCGTCTACTTCGTCATAAGGACGATGTTCATGCGTGACCTCGCTCTCGGCAGGTTAGCGTCGGCACAGCCGTTCCTTTACGCCGGAACGATGACGCTCGCCACACTGATGCTGATGTACATGGGTCTCCTGTACAGCGTCCCGCGCAGGATACACACCGTCGTCCGTGACATACCCGGGAGTGACTTCAGCCTTTCCGCCGCTGAACCGCTGATGCTGCTCTTCGGCATCTTCGCGCTCCTTGCAATCGTCTCGGGCGCGCTCTTCCTTGTCGTCGCGCTCGTGTCGCTGCTTATCGGCGACAGGAAGACGCCGGGTGCCGACCTCGTACCCGACGGCGGCGTCGACTTCGAGAGCGATGAACCCGTACACAAGTTCGAGATGCGCGGGACGTTCGTGATTACGTTGATATTCTTGGGTGTCTTTATAGTCGCCTACATCGCCAACTGGTATCTGCTGTCACAGCTCTGGAACATAGGACCATAGCCCGAGATGCTCGACAAGATTTCGAAGACAGCGCGCCGTGCTTGGCGGGACATGCTGAGTATCTACTACGCCAACACGCCGATATGGAAGCTCCTCAAGAGCGGCGCGCTCGTCATGCTCGGCTTGTTCTGCTGGGCTGGCGGAAACCTTTTCCTGTCGTACCATCCCGAAGCAACGTGGCTCAACTACCTCGTGGCGTACGGCGCGCTTCTGGTGTTCTACGGTCCCTTCACGCATCTCGTCGTGGTGCCGCTCGCAATACGTTGGAGACGCCGCGACAAGGATATGCTTAACAAGCTTTCTAAGAGGATGTCGAAAATCAACATCACGTTCTTCATCATACTCGTTATCGTGGTCGGAACCTATCCGCCCTCGGTCATGATGCTTGAGTTCGACGTCGCCAACGAAGGCGTCGACGTGGACCCCGACCTCGACTGCGTCGACCACAGCGAGGTCGTCGAATGCGAACTCTCCGACGACACGGGTATCGCACAGGTCGTCGTCACGTCGGGAGAGCGCGAACTCGTCGTACTTGACGAACCGCCTTACGAGTTCGAGATACAGAAGGACGATATGGTCGAGTCAGTCGGACAGAAACGTTTCGTCGTGGAGCTACGTGACGAGGACGGCGGTATGCTGAGAAGGTACAGCCGGTCGGTACCGGCTAACTGAGCAGTAACGGAAACGGATTTACGTACGCCGGGGCATCTCCGGTCAGATGACAACTGCCGAGATACGGATAAAGCTACCTGAAGGGGGCTGGATGCACGAAACATCGACGGAGTTCCCCGATGCCGTCTTCCGTGTCCTCTCGGTTCTGTCCGACGAAGACAGGGGTGTGGGAACGCTCGAAGTAGAGTCGGACGACATCGACTCTGTTCTGAAAGAACTCGTCGGCGATGACTCGGACGTGAGCTTCGAACCTCTGTACGCGGACGAAAGGAGGGCTGTCGTGCAGTTCGAGACGCCGACGCCCGGAATACATCTCGTGGCTACGGAGTCGGGGGTGCCGCCCGAAACGCCTTTCGAGATACGTGACGGCGTCGTACGTATGCGTATGACCGCACCCCGTTCACGTATATCCGACTTCGTCGGGAGGCTCGAAGAGATGGGTATCGGCTCCTCGGTGAGCTACATGAGAAGCGTAGACGTGGACGACATACTGACTGAGAAACAACGCGTGCTCGTTGAGAAGGCTGTCGAGATGGGCTACTACGACACTCCGCGCAGGTGCTCGCTCACAGAACTCGCCGACGAGGTGGGTGTGGCAAAGTCGACGTGTAGCGACACGCTACACCGCGCGGAGGAAAACATCATGAACGAGTTCATGGGTGCGGGCGAATGAACCGTGCTTACTCCCAGCCGCGTGCCCTCTCGACAGCCTTCTTCCACCGCCCGTAGTCCGCCTCGACCTTGTGCTCGTGCTCCTCCGAACCGAAGACACGGTCGACCTTTCTGTTTTCGCGGAGTTCTTCGAGCGTCTCCCAGTAGCCGACCGTCAGCCCTGCTGCGTAAGCCGCGCCGAGTGCGGTCGTCTCGTCGACGACGGGACGGTCGATGTCGACGCCTACGATGCCCGCCTGTAGCTCGCATA
>JAQZDD010000149.1 GCA_028751055.1 Euryarchaeota archaeon Ods04
CCACCTCCCAGCAAACGTCCTGGAGCCGAGGGGGTGGTCGTGACGACGTAGACAGAGTACCGCAACCTCTGCGGAACCAAGATACAAAGCCTGCTCGTCGTCTCCTCCGGAGCCTGCCCTGCTCCGGACTCAGCCTTCCTGTTTCTGTGCTATCTCATCACGTAAAACATCGTTGACGACTGCGGGGTCCGCGCTCCCGCCAGTCTTCTGCATGACCTGTCCGACGAGATAGTTTATAGCCTCGTCGTCGCCCCCGAGGTAGTCCTGTACTGCGTCGGGATTTTCCTCGACGGCTTCTCGCGTCGCCTCAACCGTCACGTCGTCGTCCGCCTTCCGGAGGTCGCGTTCGTCGACGACATCGACGGGTGTGCGTCCCTCGTCGTCGTCAAGAGCGGCGCGGAGAGCCTCGACAGCGTTCGCGTCCGTCAGTTCGTCCTCGGCAACGAGTTCGACGAGCGCGGCGAACTCCTGCGCGTCGACAGCCGTCACGTCCAAGTCGCGGTAGTTGAGTTCGCCAAGGAGTTCGTCGGCTGTCCATGTGGCGGCAAGCGAAGCGTCGACGCGCGCCGCGACCTCCTCGTAGAAGTCGGCGACAGACTTACGCGACGTGAGCTTTTCGGCGACCTCGTCAGAGACACCGTACTCGTCCTCGAACCGTGCGCGCCTCTCACGCGGGAGTTCAGGAACGTGCACGTCGTCCTTGAACTCGGTGGTGCGCAAGACGGGTATGTCAGCTTCCTCGAAGTAACGGTAGTCCTTCTCCTCCTCCTTCTCGCGTAGCGTGACAGTCACGCCACGGTCGTCGTCGTAGTGGCGCGTCTCCTGCACGACCTCGCCGCCGCGTTTGAGACGGTTCTTCTGGCGCGTGACCTCGTAACGGAGCGCGCGGACGACGCCCTTCGTGGAGCCGATGTTCTTGACCTCCGTACGGTTGCCTTCCGTGCCGTCCTGAGAAATCGAGATGTTGGCGTCGACACGGAGAGCACCCGAACGTCCCGAGTCGTAGACACCGAGGTATTCGAGTATCTCACGCAGGGTTTCGACTACGGCGCGCGCCTCCTCGGGAGAACGTATGTCGGGTTCGGTCACGATTTCTAAGAGTGGCGTGCCGCTCCTGTTGTAGTCGACGAGCGTGTACTTCGAACGCTCGATGGAGCCGCCCTTGTGGGTGAGCGCGCCGGGGTCCTCCTCCATGTGGGCGCGCGTAATTCCGATTTCGTGGTCCTCGCCCTCGACGCTCACGACGAGTCTTCCGTCCTCGTTTATCGGTGCGTCGTACTGCGAAATCTGGAAGTTCTTGGGCAGGTCGGGGTAGTAGTAGTTCTTTCTGTGGAACCTCGTCTCGTCGCATATACTGCATTCGAGAGCCTTACCGACACGGACGGCGTACTCGACGGCGCGCTCGTTGACCACGGGGAGCGAACCCGGCAAGCCGAGGCAGACGGGGCATGTATGCGTGTTCGGCTCCGAGTCCTCGTAGTCGGTCGAGCACGAGCAGAACATCTTCGTCTCGGTATCGAGCTGGACGTGAATTTCGAGTCCTATCACGACCTCGAAGTCGTCGGTCATCGACGGAGATTGTTCTGTGGCGTACAAAAACATACTGGAGAAGCACGCCCGATATGTCCGTCAGCCTTATTTGTGTTGCACCTGTATAACAACAAGATGGCTAAGAGAGGCTGGAAAGAGGTAGAGAAAGACGCAGACCCGCAGGTGAACGTCAGGGTTCCGGAGGAACTCCTGCAGGAGGTCGACAAAGTTCTCGAAGAACGAGGCTTTACGAACCGCTCCGAGTTCATACGCACGGCTATACGTGACGCGCTCCATCCACAGCCAAAACTTTCCGAAGAAGCTCTCGAACGGATAGAAGAAAGCAAGAAAGAACTAGAAGAAGGCGAATACGTAGGCGTCGATGACCTCTGAGCGATGGCTGAGATACGTATCCCAAAGAGCTTACGCGACGAGATAGAGGAGATACAGCCTGATATCAAACAGAGAGTGAAATCAAAGCTTCAGGACGCCGCCAAGGAACCTGAACACTACTTGGAGCCGCTGACCGGCTACAACTACTACAAGATAAGGTCAGGCGACTACCGCGTCATCGTCGGATGGAACCGAGAGGAAGAGATCATATACGTCTTGGAGTTCGGACACCGAGACGGGGTCTACGACAGCTTGGACAGATTACCTGATGTCGAAGAGCTATAGACTCACCAACTTCCTCCGCACGTTCGCGGAGGCGGGCTACGAAGACTCGCTCGTCTTGCGCCGCGAGACGGCGGAGCGCGTCATGTCCGAGGAGCGCGCTCGCATCCTCGAAGAACTCCGAGACGACGACGTACGCTCAATACGCGAACTCGCGCGTAGACTCAACCGCGACGCTGGTGCCGTGAAGCGCGACCTAGACGTTCTCTTTGAGTGCGACGTTATCGAGTACGACGAAAAAGGCGCGCGGAAAGCACCGCGTCTGAAGTACGACAACGTCTTCGTCGAGCCTCTGTTTACTCGCTGAAAACGTGGGAAAACGGGCATCGTTGTTCATATACACAACAGACTTTTACCGTTGTGGAATCTAACAACAACTGAAAGCAAGCATGCCGGGAGTCGAGCGGCTGGTTGACGAAACGCGGTGGTTCGATGGCGGCACAGTAGCTCGCGCGGTGATACTCGAAGTGCCGAAGTCGGAGGAGTATCCGGACGGGTACAAGATTCGACTGCACTACGGAACCGAAGAAGGGAAGACACTACTCAGGTACGATAACAGCCACGGCGTGTTCGAGAAACATACTGGAGAGGGCGACGCGGAAGCCATCGAACTCGGTTACTTTGAGGCGTACGAACGGTTCAAAGAACATGTGAAAGAGAAAGAAGAGGTTGACAGGATATGGTAACAGAAACCCGGAACCGAAAAAAGGATGCGGAGGAGAAGACTCTACGCGTGAGGGTAGTCGGCACGGTAGACGAGGACCCCGTAGCCGGGGCTATGCGGGCGTTGGACAAGGGCGACAGACCTGACCGTAGCTACGGACTGACGCTCGAAACCGAGGCACAGATAAACGAGGTGCTCAACGATAGAAACCTTGAACTCATACGGACGGTCGCACGTGAGGATGTCGAGAGCATCCGTGACCTAGCACGACGCCTTGACCGTGACGTGCGTCAGGTCCACGACGCCGTTACCGAGTTGGAGACGCTCGGGCTGGTTGAACTCAAGGACGAAGGAAAAAGAAAGAGACCGACGGTCTGGTACGACAGAATCACTGTCGACATCCCCGTCGCCGTATAGGCTCATTTCCACTCCCGTCACTCTTCGACGCCGTACTTCTCACAGACGTTCTCAACGACACATTCGCCGCACTCCGGCGACCGCGCGTGACACGTCGCGCGTCCGTGTGAGATGAGCGCGACGTGCGCCTTCCGTAGGTCGATTCCGCAGTCGTCGCGGTACTCCAGAAGCTTCTCGCGCGTCTTCGCGGGCGACATGTCGGGCGCGACGCCGAGTCGTCCTGTCACACGGTCGACATGGGTATCGACGGGACAGTAGTCGGCGTCGGCGGCGAAAAGTAAGATTACATCGGCGGTCTTGTGCCCCACGCCCTTGATGCTCGTGAGTTCGTCGTGGACATCGTCGGGCGGCTCTTCGCGTATCCATTCTGTATCGCCGCCGCGCTCCTCGACGACATGCCTCGCCGCGTTCTTGAGGTACGACGCCTTCGAGTTCGCAAGACCCGCGGGCGCGATGAGTTCGCGCAGACGGTCTTCGGGAGCGTTCAGGATTTCGTCGGGCGTCTCGTACTCCTTGACGAGCGCGTCGTAGGCACGGTCGCGGTTCTCGTCCGCCGTGTTCTGCGAAAGTATAGTCATGACGACTTCCTCCCACGGTTCGGTACGGCGTGGCTCCGCTTCGTGCTCCTCGGCGAGCCTGTCTACGACATCTTTGAACGTCTCGCAGTCCATGCATGACGTCGTCTTGGTAGCGCGAAAACTCCACCGAAAGCCACGAACCGTCACCGAAAGTACGGTCGTAGCAAGCTACTCACTACTTTCGGCTCGGCTACGCCTCACCGAAAGC
>JAQZDD010000126.1 GCA_028751055.1 Euryarchaeota archaeon Ods04
GCAATCGTTATCCTCGTCGTTATGGCGACGATAATGGTCGACTCGGGACAGATACGCGTTCTCGCGCTCGGTATATCGCTCGTCGTGGGCGGAACGACCTACCTGTTCCTTTCGAACGGCATCGGCGTCTTAGGTGCGTTCATGACCGGCAGCAACACGGCGTCGAACATCATGTTCTCGCCGTTACACGACGAAGCCGCCGCCGCGCTCGACCTGCCGCAG
Source organism: Euryarchaeota archaeon Ods04 (assembly GCA_028751055.1). Taxonomy (GTDB): domain Archaea; phylum Halobacteriota; class Halobacteria; order Halobacteriales; family Halorutilaceae; genus Halorutilus. Next base: position 223 of record JAQZDD010000126.1, read on the forward strand.
TGGACGGTTCTCGGCGCGCAGATGACGGGCGGTGCGATAGGCAACGCAATATCGCCGTTCAACGTCGTCCTTGGAACCGGCACGGTCGGCATCGTCGGACAGGAAGGTGACGTTCTCAGAAAGACGATTCCGTGGACGCTCATAGTCGCCGTCCTCGTCGGGATACTGACGGTTCTGATAAGCGGATTCATCTTCCTGGAGGCGGTATAGATGTCGGAACAAGACGAATCCGAACCACGTTTCGACCCGCTGCGTCTTGACACGCTCGCGTTTCTGCTCCTTCTTGCGGTACTGCCTTTGGTTAGCTACGGAGCGACGCGTGAAATTGAGGCTCTGTGGATGCTTGGACTCGTTCTCTTAGCCGTCGGCGCGCTGATTCCTCTCGTCACGGAGTTCGGTCTGCGCGAGGATGAGGAGGAAGACGAGGCGGAAGAGACGGAAGAGACGGATGAAGACACGAAAGACGAGACAGTGGAAGACTCAGGAGACGAGACGGAGGATGACGCGGAAGATGAGACAGATGAAGACGCAGAATCCGAGAATGAGGGGGCTGGGGACGAGACGGACGACTCAGTAGACAAGAACGAACCCGAGAAAGACGAGGACGAAAAGACGGAACAAGCATGACAGAACACCTGCCCGTAGACCTGTTCCACTGGCTCGTCTCGCTGGGTCCGATAATCGTGCTTCTGATACTCCTCGTCAGGTACGAGTGGTCGGCTCACACAGCCGCGGTGATAGCGATGTTCTTAGCCGCCGTCATCGGTGTTGTGCTGTTCCGGACGCCCGCGCTCGCGCTCGCAGTCTCAGCGGCGAAGGGAGTCTGGGACGCCGTCTTCGTTCTGTACGTCGTCTGGCCCGCGCTTCTTCTCTACCTCGTCACCCAGCGCGCGGGCGCGCTCTACGCGATACGTAAAGGGATACAGCAGTTCAGCACGAACGACCTGTTCTTGGTGCTCGCCTTCGGATGGGTCTTCGTCTCGTTCCTTCAGGGTATCACGGGGTTCGGCGCGCCTATCGCAATCGTCGCACCTCTCCTGCTCGCGCTCGGCGTCAAGCCCGTCTACGCCGTCGCAATACCTCTCATCGGTCACGCTTGGAACAACAACTTCGGAACGCTCGCAGTCGCGTGGTTCGCAACCGACACGGTGACGCCGCTGGAGGCACCCGTTGAGACGGCGGTTCATACGGCACTCCTACACGCCGTGCCGATAGTGCTAGCGGGCTTTGCGATAGCGTGGCTCTACGGACGGACGAAGGCGATACGGCATGCTCTGCCGATGATAGTCGTCATAGCCGCGGTTCAGTCGGTGACGCTCGTGCTGGTGGCTATATACAGCCCGTTCATCGCGGGATTCCTTGCAGCCGCGGTCGCCACGTTCGTGCTGTATCCTCTCTCGCGGTGGGACAGGTATGACAGACAGCATGAACCGTTCGACCGTCCGGCGATGACGGAGGATATGTCGAGGAGCGTGGCAACCGACGGCGGCGAACCCACCGAACACGAGGAAGAAGAACCCGAACCGCTCATGGGACTGTTCGAAGCCGTTCTGCCCTACCTTGTCCTCCTTGTGGTTGCCGTTGTGGTTGCCTTCCCGTCGGTCGACGAGGTTCTTTCGCAGTTCGAGGTCGGGTTCCCGTTCCCCGCGGTTGAGACGGGATACCTTGAGCACGCCGCAGAAGATCCGTACTCGCCGTTCGCCATACTCACACATCCGGGAACCATCATACTCCTAGGTGCCGTCTTCGGATGGCTTCTGTACCGACGGGGCGGCTACTACGAAGACTGGCGTGAAGTCATGGAGACGTCGCCACAGATAGACGAGGAGCCGAGTATGCTCCACAGCCTCCTCAAGAACGGTGTGCCCGCGTCGCTCGCCATCGTTCTTCTCGTCGTTATGGCGACCATAATGCTCGGTTCGGGACAGATACGTGTGCTCGCGCTCGGTATCGCTGCCGTGGTCACGGGAACGACCTACCTGTTCCTGTCGAACGGTATCGGAGTCCTCGGTTCGTTCATCACGGGGAGCAACACGGCGTCGAACATCCTTTTCGCGCCGCTCCAGAACGAGACGGCGGCTGCACTCGACCTGCCGCAGTGGACCGTACTCGGTTCGCAGATGACCGGGGGCGCGTTCGGAAACGCCATATCGCCGTCTAACGTCGTCCTCGGCACAGGCACGGTCGGAATCGTCGGGCAGGAAGGCGAGGTACTTAGAAAGACGTTGCCGTGGGTTGTCTTGGTCGCCGTGGTCGTCGGCTTCATGACCGTCCTGATAAGCGGCTTCGTCTTCATGGGGGGTGCTTCCTGAATGTCTCAGAACGAGGTGGAGCCACGTTTCGACCCGCTGCGTCTCGACACGCTCGCGTTTCTGCTGTTGCTCGCGGTGCTGCCTTTGGTTAGCTACGGAGCGACGCGCGAAATCGAGGCACTATGGATACTCGGACTCGTCCTCTTAGCCGTCGGCGCGCTTATCCCTCTCGTCACTGAGTTCGGTCTCAGAGAGGACGAAGACGAGACGGAAGAGACGGACGAAGACGAGGAAGACGAGGAAGACGAGACAGAGGATGACGCAGATGACGACACGGAAGAGAAGAACCGAAAGGAGACCAAAGAGAACGACGCCGCTGCGAAAGAAGACGAGTAAGCCGATGACGGGTCTATGTAGATATAACCCAGCCGTCTCGTCTCAGACCTTAGTCGGCAGGTCTATGTAGAACGCGTCTACGTCAAGGTTTCTGTCGACTCGCGCGCGGAGTTCGCGCACGCCGAAAGTCTCGGTGTGATAATGTCCCGCGAAAAGGACGTTCAGCTCGTGCTCTCTAGCGTCGTGGTGTGCGCGGTGCTTGGGTTCGCCTGTGATATAGACATCCGCGCCCGTCTCCGCCGCCTCGGCGACGTGTCCGCCGCCCGCGCCCGTCAGGACGGCGACATGTTCGACCTCGTCGGCTCCGAAGTCAAGGACATCGGGCTTTCTGTCGACAGCCTCGGCTACCGTGCGGACGAAACCGTCGAAAGCCACGGGTTCCGGAAGCCGCCCGACGTAGCCGAGGTCGTCGGCACCGAAGTCGGCGAACGTGTCGACTACCTCGGCGTCGACAGCGTCTAAGAGTAGAACGTTGTTTCCCACCTCGTTGTGGGCGTCAAGAGGCAGGTGCGACGCGTAAAGCGCGATGTCGTTCTCCACGAGAAGCCTGAAACGGTCGTAGTCCTGACCGACGAGAGCGTCCTTTCCGCCCCAGAAGAAGCCGTGATGCGCCACAAGCATGTCGGCACCGCGTTCCGCCGCCATCTTGACGGTCTGTACGGAGGCGTCGACGGCGAAGGCTACCTTATCGACCTCACCCGAGTTCTCGACCTGAAGACCGTTCGTCGCGGCGTCGACGCCAGCCCACTCGTCGTTGTCGAGAATTTCGTCCAAGAAACGTACAGTCTCTTCGAGCATACACGGCGTTCGTCGCGGCGTCGGATATTTCTTTCTCAGTCGCGGAGTTCTGCGACGCGGTCTATCATATCCCACTCGAACTCGGCGAGCGTCTCCGCAGCAGGGTCGTCGGTGTCGATGACGTACATCTTGCTCCCCGCAACCTCGCGCGTCTGTTCGACAAGACCGAGTTCGACGAATCTGTCTAAGTGTTCGTAGACAGTCTTGCGTGAAACACCCGCGAGTTCGGCTATCTGTGTTACGTTGAGGTCCTGGTCGGGTTCGCTCAACAGAGCGGCGAGTATCTTCGGCTCGGCGTGGTTGCCGAAAACGTGGGTCAGGACGGTGTTCTCGGCGTAGGGTTCCGTGTCTTCTTTGGTTTCTACTTCTGACATGGCTATTTACTCAGATAGTTACTTCCGTTGGATATCATAGAGAGGGTTATTACATAAGGGTTGCTATTAGAGTAACTATTTGTTACATAGATTACACAAGACTTAATATCGGGTTCTGTCTAATCAAGTATAAGATGAATATCGAGCACGAGGAAGACAGAAAACTCGCTCTCAAAATCGTCAACAAGATGCTCCGTAAGACCGTCGTCGGCTCCCACAAAAAGCAGGTCGATACTGTCAAAGGATGGGTGGCGACTCATAACGAAAAACGCGCCGAGGAGTTGATTCGAGAACTGATGAAAGACACTGACGCTCCTCTCGAAGGTTACGGTGGTTCGCGCGACAACGTCCGTCTCACGAGTATCGAAGAGGGTAA
>JAQZDD010000262.1 GCA_028751055.1 Euryarchaeota archaeon Ods04
CGCCCGGCAGCAACGGCACGTCTTCCTTCGTGACGGCGCGTCTCTCCACCGTCCCGCCCTTGCGTTCGTACAGGTCGGCGAGCGCGGGGACGTAACGCGGCATCTCGACGAAGAATATCTCGTGCACCCAGCCGTCGACCTCTCCGCTCTCGGGCGTTGGCACGACACCACCGTCCCCCCTGTACTCGTCGAGCGTCCTGTACCTCCGGAGAACGTCGGCGTACTCCGGCTCCTCGACCGCGCCTTCGTGAAGCTCAAAGTTGTCCTGTGTGAAGACGGTATCCGTGTTCGGCTCCAGCTTCTCGTAGAACGCGTCCGAGACACGTGTCAGTTCGCCGATATCGTCCTCGTCGATGACGACAGGCTTTACGGACGCCGCGGCGTAGTTCGTCGCAAGAGAGGGCACGTCTATCTTGGATTTATCATAAGGAACCTCTTTCGTGTAGACCTTCGTGTCGTACCCCTTGAGTTCGAGAAAGACTCCGGTGCTCAAGCCGATTATTCCCCCACCCACGACCGAGACTTGCTCTTTCCCTTCGGTGTCCATGTAGGCGTTTCGTACCACGGACAGATAAGGCTGAACCATCGCGTGCGAGCACGGCGACATGACGTTATGTTTAATAGAACATGATGTCGAATGTGTGTATGCGCATACCTGAGACACGCGACCTCATGGTCAGCGAACTCGACTTTCCGGCGTCTTGTGACGAGGTAAAAGAAGCCATCGGAGACGTGCGTCTCGAAAGCCCCCTAGGTTCGGAGGAGGTTCTTCGTGACGTTCTGGGCAGATGCGGGGTACAGAAGTTCGAGAGCGCGGACGAACTTTACGACACGGTGGTCGGCAACGTCAGCGGCGAACATATCGGTAGGAAGAAGTACGACGACAGAGGACCGAGCCTCGGCGACGACGGGGTGTCTTTCTGATGTCCGTAACGCTCATCTCGGGCGTGCCGGGTGTCGGCGCGTCGACCGTAGCCGCGGAAGCCGTCTCGAACTTAGACGACTACCGTCTGTTCAACTTCGGCGACGTGATGCTCGAAGCCGCCGCCGTCTTAGGCATCGCCGAGTCGCGCGACGAACTCTCCGAGCTTTCGTCGAACGAACAGGGCGCGCTACAGAGGTACGCCGCGGGGTACGTCCGCGACGAGGCTTCGGAAGGACCAGTCGTCGTCACGACGAGCTTCGCTGTACGTACGGCTGACGGCTACGTCCCCGGGCTACCCGACCCTGTCCTGCACGAGATTTCTCCCGACAGGCTCGTCGTCGTCGAGGCTGAACCCGAGACGGTCGCCGAGCGCAGGAAGGACGGCGACTACCGCGACTACCCCGAACCGACCGAGTCGGGGATACGTTTCCACCAACGCATGAACAGGACAGCCGCCTTCGTCTACTCGTCGCGGTCCTCCGCGACGGTGCACCACGTCCCGAACGAGGAAGGCGTGGAGAGCGCGGTGCAGAACCTCGTATCTGTTCTCGAAGGGTAAGACGGAGAAGAGTAGGAGAAAGAGAAGGCTGGGCGTATAACCGCCGACGACGCGCCGAAAGCTGTTTGGGCGGCGGTAACTTAGACAGGGTATGAAACCGAACGTCGTCTCGCTTCTGCCGTCGGCGACAGAGATGCTGTACGCAATCGGAGTCGAACCCGTCGGCGTCTCGCACGAATGCGACTACCCGCCGGAAGCGCGCGACAAGCCGTCCGTCACGACGACACGCGTAACGGGTGAGGGAACGAGCGCGGAGATAAACGAGAAGGTCGCCGAAGCCGTCGAAGACGGCGGCGTCTACGGCGTCGACGTTGATACGCTCGGCTCTCTTGAACCCGACGTAGTAGTAACACAGGGCGTCTGCGATGTCTGTGCCGTCGGCGACGATGTCGTGCGCGAAGCAGTCGAAACCATCGACACGTCGCCCGAAATAGTCTCGCTGCACTCGCACACGGTCGACGGCGTCTTGGACGACATTCTGACCGTCGGCGACGTGGTGGGACGCGTAGAGGAGGCGCGCGAGGCTGTCGAGAACCTGCGCGGGCGTCTCGAAAGCCTCCGCGAGAGGACGGCGGCCCTCCCCGACGAACGCACCGTCGTCTTAGACTGGCTCGACCCGCCGATGGTCGGAGGGCACTGGGTGCCCGAACTCGTCGAAGCTGCGGGCGGCACATACCCGCTCGCCTCGAAAGGCGACGAGTCGACGCCACGCGAGTGGGATGAAATCGTCGACGCCGCACCCGAGACGCTCGTCGCCGCGCCGTGCGGCTTCGAGCTCGGACAGACCGTCCGTAACTTCGACGAAATAGCCGAACGCGAGGGCTGGCGTGCTATCTCTGCGGTCGAGAGGGGACGCGCCTACGCCGCTGATGGGCACAACTACTTCAACCGCCCGGGTCCGCGTCTCGTCGACACAGCCGAGATTCTCGCGTGCGCGCTACATCCCGACGAGTTCGGCGCGCCGCCCGCCGACGCGGTTGCGACGCCGGTGCGGGTGAGGTGAAGTCAAGGCAGGGAGGGCTACGTCTGCGTGTCGGAGCCTGTTTCGTCGGCTGTCTGCCAAGCGAGTATCGGGTAGTCGTCCTCGGTGGTTCGCCACGTCTCTCCGAAGTCGAAGCCGTCCATGTTCTCACGCGCCGCGGAGCCGGTCATCTCGTCCGTAGTGAGACCTGTGCC
>JAQZDD010000230.1 GCA_028751055.1 Euryarchaeota archaeon Ods04
ACGACGCTTACGACTACGTCGGCGGCGTTGCGAGCGAACCACACGGCGACGACGTTGTGGGCTTCGACGGAGCGCGTGCCCTTTTCGACGAGGCGGACGCAGTCGTCGACTTCTCGACGCCGGACGCGACACGCCGTGCCGCCGAGTTGGCGCGCGAGACGCGTACGCCTCTCGTGACGGGCACGACCGCGTTAGACGACGCCGCCGAGGACGCGCTCACCGAAGCATCCAAGCATGTTGTAGTCGTCCGTTCGAGCAACTTCGCACGTGGCGTCAACGTCTTCTGGGAGGTTGTCGAACGTGCCGCCTCGTTGCTGCCGAACGCTGACTTCGAGGTTACGGAGACGCACCACCGCGGAAAGCGCGACGCACCCTCCGGAACCGCTATCGAGACCGTCGAACGTATCGAACGCGCGGTCGGAGAGCGCGAACACGTACACGGAAGGCAGGGAGAGTCGAAACGCGGCGACGAGATAGGCGTGCACGCGAGACGCGCCGGCGACGTGGTCGGAGAGCACGAGGTTCTTATCGCCGAGGGGGACGAGTCCATCGTCGTCTCACATACGGCGAGCGACAGACGCGCCTTCGCCGCGGGTGCTCTCGACGCCGCTGTCTGGGCGCAGGACGCCGACGTTGGCGAACACGGCATGGACGACGTTCTCGACCTGTAGAGACGGTGTCGTAAGGCAAGGTATATGCGTGTCTCGGCGACACCCGAAAGTATGAAACTCAACGGTTCACCTGCTGACGAGTCGGACGAACGAGTCCGGCGTGTCGACGACTGGGACGCCGACGTTCTCCGTCGACTCGCCGACGAGTACGGAACGCCCCTGTACGTCACCGACCTTGACAGGGTGCGCGACAACTACCGGCGGATAGACGCGGCTTTCGACGACGAGGAGGTCATGTACGCCGCTAAGGCGAACACCGCGCGCGCCGTCCTCGAAGCCCTCGACGAGGAGGACGCTCGTATAGAGTGCGCCGCAGGCGGCGAGATACAGCGCGCCGTCGAGGCGGGTGCCGACGCCGGTGAGATACAGTACACGGCGGTCAATCCGCCCGACGAAGACCTCGACTACGCCGTCGGTCTGTGGCGCGACGGAGCGTCCGGAATGACGTTCAACGTCGGTGCCGAGTCGACGGTCGAACGTCTCGCTGAGCGCGGCTTCGACGGACGCCTCTGTTTCCGTGTCAACCCAGGAATCGGTGCGGGACACCACGAGAAGGTAGCTACGGGCGCGCATCCCAAGTTCGGCGTGCCGTACGACCGTGTCCCTGAACTCGTCGAACGTGTCCGTGACGAGCACGAGATGGAGTTCGTCGGTCTGCACGCCCACATGGGGAGCGGGATGCTTGACGACGACCTCGGCGCGCACACGGAGTTCGTACGCCGTATGAGCGACCTCGCCGAGGACTGCGCGCCGGTCGAGTTCGTCGACATAGGCGGCGGATTCGGTGTTCCGTACCGCGACGAAGAGAAGCCTCTCGACCTTTCCTCGCTCGTTGAAGGTATACGCGGTGCCTTCGACGCCGACGCCGAACTCGCCGTCGAACCCGGAAGGTACGTCGTCGGCGACGCAGGCATTCTACTCATGCGTGTCAACACTGTCAAGGACACACCCGAGACGACCGTCGTCGGTGTCGACGCGAGCATGACGACGCTCGTGCGTCCCGCGCTCTACGACGCCTACCACCCCATCCGTAACCTGTCAGGCGGTGGCGAGACCGAACCTCTGACCGTCGGCGGTCCTGTCTGCGAAAGCACGGATGTCTTCTGCGAGAACCGACCGATGCCGCGTCCAGAGCGCGACGACCTCCTTGCTGTCGGCGTCGTCGGCGCGTACGGCTACGAGATGGCGAGCCAGTTCCACTCACAGCCACGTCCTGCCGACATAGGCATACAGGACGGAGAGGTGCGTCCGATACGCCGACGCGAAACAGTAGACGACATCACAGAGAAGGAAAGCTCTTTCTGACGGAAGCCGAGAACCTGTCCTGACGGAAAACTGTCCTGTCTCCTTCTAAGTCGTCGGGTTTACGCCGAGTACCTTGCGCATTATCTGTCCGAAGCCGAACGAGCAGATGATGTACCAGAACAGCCAGCCCTCTAAGAACGCCGGTGTGCTAAACACCGAGTCAGAGAACTCCATCTCGCCGAAGAACGGCATGACGAGCACCGGCATCGTCTCTATGTTCGCCGACCCACCGAAACGCGTCGAGAAGGTCCAGAACAGCCAGAGGAATATCGGAAGCGTAAGCACGAGTATCCAGACGGAGGGGCGGAACTGCATCTTGAACATCTTCATCTGTTCCGACATTGCCTCCATCTGCTCCTCCTGAAGCTCGTCCTTCCTGTCGTCGTCGTCGTTCATCTGTGCCTCCTTTAGCTGAGACTGTATCTCCTTCACCTTCTTCTGCTGTGCCTTTATCCAGTCCCAGTCCATGAGGTATAGCTGGAGGTAGCTGGAGTACATGCCTGTCAGGACGGCGAATATGAGGATTATGAGGTAGTACGGGAGTCCCGCGCCGTCGTGGAGAGGTATCACGACGATGTTTATGACCTCGCTTATAGCCGCCTGTATGTCCTCGTCGCGGTAGCCGAAGATTATCAGCGCGACTCCCACGAGCGCGGCAGCCTTGTCGTATATAGACCAGCTCGTGTCGATGTCCTCGACTTCTATGTCGGTGTCTGTTATTGAGGACGAAACGTCGGAGTCGTCGTCCGGCTCCATGCCCAAGAAGTCGCGCAGGTCGTCTTCTTCCTCGACGACGAAGCCGTCTCCCTCCTCGGAGTCGACGAGTACGCCCTTCTCTATGAGCCTGCCCCACTGACCGCTCGTGGCGTCGCCGCGCAGGTCGCCCCACTCTACGACGCCCTCCTCGTCCTGTATCTCAAGGACTCGTTCGAGCACGGACTCCATCTCGGAGTCCTCCTCTATGAGGTTCTTCGCCTTCCTCCTCGTCTTGCTCATCGCTGGAGATTGTCCATGTTCGTTGAAAGGGCTTTCGTTAGACGTATGC
>JAQZDD010000253.1 GCA_028751055.1 Euryarchaeota archaeon Ods04
ACCCGTCGCGGCTTTCTGGCTACGTCCGCGCTCTCCGTCGCCTCCGTTTCGGCTGTCTCTGGGTGCCTCGGCGGAACGAGGACGGAGCATGAGCCTGTCGGACTCGACGACGGGAGCACGTGCGACATGTGCGGAATGGTTATCGAAGACCACCCCGGTCCTGTGGCGCAGACTTTCTACGCGGGCGACGTGCCCGACGACAGCGACGAACCCGCTAAGTTCTGCTCCGTCTCCGACATGTACAGATACCATTTCGAGGAGGTTCAGGGCAGTAACGACGACGTCGTCCCCGTTATCGCGCGGTTCGTAACCGACTACTCGTCGGTCGACTACACGGTCGACGACGAGGGCTACATCTCGTCGCATCCCGAGCGCGAGGCTTTCGCGCACACCGACGACGTTCTCTACGCAGTCGACACGGGCGTCTTGGGTGCTATGGGTTCCGCTCTCGTGCCGTTTTCGTCGACCGACGAAGCGACGGAGTTCGCCGAGGAACGCGGCGGTGAGACGCTTCAGCCTGGCTCTGTGACAGCGGATATACTCGACGCTGTGACCGACTAATCCACGCTGATTAAAGCTGGTTAGAAGAGCCGGAGGCATGCTTAGCATGCCTTGCTACACGCTATGTTCCTATCTATCCACGCCGAATCTACGCGTATGTTTCTTCCAGATACTCCACAATGTCGCTACTCTCGGGCATACCTTCGACACCGTACTCCTCGTCGACGAGAACCGGTACCCCCGTCTGTCCGCTTATCTCCTTCACCTCTTCGCGTTTCGAGTGTGACGCGGGTACCTTCACCGACTCGTACTCCAAGCCGAGTTTGTCAAGCTTTCTTCTGACCTTTGCGCAGTACGGACAGCCGTCGAGTTCGTACAGTTTAATCGACACAGAACAGATACAGGCTACAGAAGTTTGAATCTACCGGGGGAGTGTAACGTTCGGGGACGAGCGAACCGACGTGCCTCGTTCAGTCGCCGGCGACTTCGACGTTCGTGAGTTCCTCGATTCCGGGTATGTCCTCACCCGCGTCAACTATCTGCTGCATCCTCTCCATATGCTTCTCGGTCGCGTACTCCTCGACGACCTCTTGGTCAAGTCCGGGGAGATGTTCGTACTGGTTGTCCTCGGGCGCGACGATACCCTTGACGAGTTCTACGAGTTCCATCACTGTGTCCTGTATCAGCGCGGGTTCTACCTCCTCCTCCGAGACGTACTTCTTGAGCTTGTACATGCCGTAGCCGACGTGCCTGCCTTCGTCAGCGCGTATGTTGTCGAAGCCCTCGGTCAGACCGGGGAGATAGGGCATCTCAGGCACGGCGTCGTTGTCGCCGTAGAGCGAGTGCATGGCGAAGTATCCCGACTGCGCGGCGATACCCTCGATTACGAGATGGTAGTGGCATATCGCCTTCGCTACCGTCTCGGGCGACTGGTCAGTGGCGCATTTCTCGACCGCTGCCTCTGTGCGCTCGAACAGTTCGGCGTAGTTCTCCATGTACTCGTCGGTCGCGTACTCGAAGTCCGTCGGATAGGTGCGCTCTATTCCGAGTTCGTCCTCGACCTCGTGTATGACTTCTCTCCAGTACCTGTCGAAGTGGTACGTATGTTTCGCCTCCTCGTACAGATGCGTCGTGATGAACATCTGGTCCTCTATCTGCGGGATGCCCATCGCAAGAGGCGCGAGGTCATCGGTCACGGCTTCCTCGCCTATCTGGAACGCTCTTAGACCGCCCTTCAGCCTGTCCAAGGCGTCCACCCCGTAGTCGTCCACCATTCCGAGTATCCTCTCAGGGTCTTTGCTGAGGTCTATCTCCGCCGGGTTCCAGTGCCTGTGCATCGCGTTCTCGAAGTAACGCACGGGCTCCAAACCCAGCTCTATCTGCATGTCACGGTCTAGTTCTAGCTGATCCATACCTAAGGCATATGTACGTGTAAAACGGTTATAAACTTGTTGGTAGTAAGATAATAACACCATACGGCTAAGGGTTCTTTGGCATACGGAGACGAGAGACGCGCCCGAGGTGACGCGTCTTCACAGACCGAGGCTCAGCTTCAGAGCTTCGTCAATCTTCGCCATCGTAGCTTCGTCGAGACTTCCAACGACCGAGTGTATCCGTCTCTCTATCGAGACGACACGTATCTGGTCGAGACGTACCGACGAGTCCTTCTCGAAAGGCGAATCAGATGCCTCGACGAGAACCTCGAACGGGTATCCTTTGTAAGTTCCCGTGGCAGGCGCGACGATGGTCGTGCTGGAGTTCTCGTTGCCGACATCGTTCTGCACGATGACCGCCGGTCTGGTCTTCTTCATCTCGTGTCCCTCAGCAGGACCGAGACGGACGACTACAACATCTCCACGACGAACCCCCGTTCCGTTGCTCATCCGTCGAGTTCGTCCCACGCTTCTTCTGATGCTTCGTCCCACTCTTCCGAGAGAGACTCCGCGCTGTCGGATGCGTCGCGGTACGCCTCAGCGAGTTCCTCCTCGTCCGGACCGTCGGACTCGACCTCCACGACAGCGACCGTGACACGTTTGTTGGCGTACTCAGTACCGAGGTAGAGGCGTCCACGGTCGTCGGTTTCCCTTGTCTGGAGTTCATCCGTGTCTACTTTCATAGGACATGTTACGAACCGCACATGGATTAACGTTACCCACTATAGCCCACTACTGTGGAAGAAGAGTCTGTATCTTCGGCTACT
>JAQZDD010000127.1 GCA_028751055.1 Euryarchaeota archaeon Ods04
AGGCGCGCTGAAAAAACAGCGTAAACGCAGAAACGTATGTAAGCTTGTTATACTACCGGACATGAGCGAAGAAGACGCCTCTGTGGAGGAACTCGCAGAAGACGACGAACTAGCTGAGCAGATAGAGAACGTGATGAGTGCGATGGAGGAAACAGGCAACGGAGACGCCGATATAGACGAGGACGAGAAGCTCGCCATGCAGGTCGACGGCGCGGAACTCGTCGAAGACATAGGTCTCGACAGGGAAGAGATAGAGTGGCGAAAGGACTTCATCGGATTCACCGACGAAGACGTGCGACGCCTCGAAGAGATGGGCGACCTGTTCGAGCAAAGCAGGGACGAAGCCGCAGAAGAGTTCTACAACCACCTGATGTCGTACGAGGAGACGCAGGAGATACTCGAAAAGTCGACACGGTCGGTGCAGGAACTCAAGGGCACGCAGACGGGGTACCTCGTCAGGCTGTCGGAGGGCATCTACGGCAACTCGTACTTCCAAGACCGGGCACGTATAGGCAAGATACACGACATGCTCGACATGCCGCCGAAGCACTACCTCGGGACGTACATGCACTACAACAACATCATAATCCCGCGTATCGTCGAACACGCGATACAGCAACACGACACCGGCGGCGGCGGTCTGATAAGCGGTATCACAGGAGGTTCGTCCGAGGACGATATACGTGAGGTGTCAGAGGAGATAGCCGCAAACATCATGGCGTTCCTCAAGATAACCAACCTCGACATGCAGGTCGCCATGGACACCTACATACATTCGTACACGCAGGACATACGGTCGATGTCGGACGAGGTCGAGGGAACCGTCACCGAACTCACCAAGCTTTCACAGCTTATCGTGCAGAAGGCACAGGAGGTCGACGACCTCGCAGGCACGGCGAACGAGAACAGCGAGAACGTCGCCGAGGAGGTCTCGGACATGAGCATGACGGTCGAGGAGATAGCCAACAGCGCGGAGGAGGTCGACAGGATGAGCGATGAGATGGAAGCGAGCGCGGAGAACGTCCGTGAGATGGTGGACGAAATCGACGAAGCCGTCGAAGAGGTCGACGGTGCGCGTGCCGAGAACCAAGAGAAGCTCCGTGAACTCGCCGACTCGCTCGACAAGATGAGCGACATCACAGAGAGCATAAACGAACTCGCCGACGAGACCGGTGTGCTTGCGAGACGCGCGAGCAGTGAGTCCGCCGACATGACCGGCGAAGCGGGCGAGAAGGTACGCAACATCTCCGACGAGATAAAGGAGATAGCCGCCGAGGCAGAGAAACGTGCCGATGACGCCGACAGACTCGTGCGGCAGGTCGCCGACGAGGTTGAGGAAGCGACGGATGCGATGGAGGAGATGGAGGAAGGTATACGGAACGTCGATGAGGATACCGAAGCAGTCTCAGACGAGATGGACACCGTCGTCGAGTCGGCGCGTGAAACGTCGAGCAGCATGGCAGAGGTCAGCGACGTAACCGACCAGCAGGCGGAGATAGCCGAGGACATAGTCGTGAAGGTCGAGGACACGTCCGAAAGGTCGTCGGAGGTCTCGGACGAGATGGTCGACATCGTAAAGGTCGTCGAGAGACAGAGCGAAGAGATGGGCAACCTGAACGAGACTGTTAAGGAGATGAAGTGAGAGCAGGCAAACATCAGTCACTCCGTCACGAACAGAAGAGGAAGCATCGTCAAGAAGCCGAGCGAAAGACCGACGACGAGTTCGCGTCTGCCTCCGCGTGGTAGTTTCTCACCGCGTTCGAGAGCCTCGGGAACCATCTCGTGGAAGACCAAGAAGACCATCGCGCCCGCGGCGAATCCGAAGCCGTACGGCAGGAACTCGCGCGCGATGGTGACGAAGACGAAGGCGACTCCCGCCCCAAGGGGCTGAGGGATGCTCGAAAAGACAGCCCAGAAGAACATCTTCCAGTTCTTTACTCCGTAGGTATGCAGGGGTATTGCGACGGCGAGACCTTCGGGGATGTTCTGTATCGATATAGCCGCCGTGATGAAGACGGCAAGAAGCGGCACCGTTATGCCCGCGACGCCTAACGCGACACCTTCTTCGAGACCTATGTCGGCGAAAGCGACGCCGAGTGCGACGCCCTCCGGGAAGCTGTGCACCGTCAGGACGCCGACGATGAGGAACATCTTCTTGAAGTCGGCGGCGGGTATCTCACGCGGCTCGAACTCGTGGTCCTCGATGAGCTTTCCGGCGACGACGACGACGGCGACTCCGATAAGGAAGCCTGTACCGACCTCGAAGAACCCGCCTTCGCTAAGACCTTCGAAGATGAAGCCGAAGAGCGACGCCGAAAGCATGATACCGCCCGACAGCCCCCAGAGAGCGACAGTCCACTGCGCGCTTATCTCGTCCTTGAAGAAGAACGGTACGGTGCCGAGACCGCAGACGAGCGCGGTGAAGATTCCCGCGCCAAGGACGACAGCGAGGTTCTGTAACAGCGACACGTACCCGAAGGTCGGTTCCGAGACTTCATTCGTCTTTTGCTTTCACGTACCACCGCACTCAGACGAGAGACCGGTCTCAGGGACATAGATATTTGTCGCCGACCGTCCTAACACGTCCCATGACCGACACCGACGAACAGGAACTCAGCTTCTGGGGATGGGGCTACTCGCACAAGACGCCCGACGAAGAGGAGAGGCGCGAACTCGCCGAGATGGTCGAGACGTACCTCGGATTTCCGGAGCGTCCGATGCTCGAAACACCTACGATAGAAGACGCCGAGATGCCCGAACCGTCGGTGGAGCCGCCTTTCGAGTTCTGTACGACGTCACGCATCGAGAGGGCACACCACACGTACGGCAAGGGGTACCGTGACTTGGTGCGCGGCTTCCACGGCGACTTCTCACCGGCACCCGACGCCGTCGCGCGTCCTGAAACGGAGGACGAACTGGGCGAACTCCTGCGTTGGGCGTCGAACGAGAACGTCGCTGTCGTGCCGTTCGGCGGCGGCACGAGCGTCGTCGGCGGCGTCGAATGCGAAGGCGACGGCTACGCGGGCGTCGTCTCGCTCGACGTACGCGGACTCGACGAAGTCTTAGAGGTCGACCCTGTCTCGCG
This sequence comes from Euryarchaeota archaeon Ods04, assembly GCA_028751055.1. Lineage (GTDB taxonomy): Archaea > Halobacteriota > Halobacteria > Halobacteriales > Halorutilaceae > Halorutilus. The sequence continues at coordinate 3,086 of JAQZDD010000127.1, forward strand.
GTCGGCGCGGATACAGGCTGGAGCGACGGGACCGCGTCTGCAGGAGCAGTTGAAGGAGCACGACCTACAGCTCCGCCACTACCCGCAGTCTTACGAGTTCTCGACGCTCGGCGGCTGGCTCGCTACACACGCGGGCGGACATTTTGCGACGGTCTACACACACATAGACGACTTCGTCGAGAGCGTCCGTATGGTAACTCCTACGGGCGTCGTCGAGACACGCCGTCTTCCTTCGTCGGGTGCGGGACCAGACCCGAACGCTTTGCTCCTTGGCTCCGAAGGCGCGTTCGGTGTCTTCACAGAGGCTTGGATGCGTGTACAGCCGCGTCCCGAGAGCCGTGCGAAGGCGACGGTTGCCTTCGACGACTTTGAGGCGGGTGTGGAGGCTTCGCGCAGGATAGCGCAGGCACGTCTCTATCCCGCGAACTGCCGTCTCTTGGACAGGAAAGAAGCACTCCTCAATCAGATAGGCAGCAACAACCTTCTCGTCTTGGGGTTTGAGTCGGTGGACACGGGCACCGACGCCGACCGGACGGTCGAAGACGACTTAGGACGCGCCGTCGAAATAGCGGAGGAAGAAGGCGGCGATGTGCGCGAGAGGAGCGTGAGCGGCGACGATGACAACGGTGACGAGGAGCGCGACGACACCACCGAGGGCGACTGGCGACAGTCGTTCTTCGACGCCCCGTACATGTTCAACGGTCTCGTGAGCATCGGCGTCTTGGTCGACACTTTCGAGACTGCGGTAACGTGGGACGGCTTCTACGACCTGCACGACGCAGTACAGACTCAAGTAACGGAGACGATGAACGACGTATGCGGCGACGGCTTCCTGTCGTGTCGGTTCACGCACGTCTACGAGGACGGACCCGCGCCCTATTACACGTTTCTCGCACCCGCCGAAGTGGGGGACGAACTCGAACAGTGGCGCGCCGTCAAGAGCACAGCATCGGACGTTCTTGAGGAGCACGGAGCGACGATAACTCACCACCACGCCGTCGGACGGACGCACAAGCCGTGGTACCGCGAGGAGACGCCCGAGGAGTTCCGCGACGCTCTCCGCGCGACGAAGAACGTGCTCGACCCTGCGGGTGTTATGAACCCGGGTGTGCTTCTGGAGGCGGACGGTGACACGAACTTAGACTCGGACACAGACGATGACGGCAAACCGTAACGATGACGGTGACGCCGAAGACTGACACACGTGCCCAAGCTTTAATCCGGACGCCCACGACTTTGAGCCATGCCCACCGTCCTTGACACGTACATAGAGAACAGACATATCATACAGCCCAACCAGACGAACAACTTAGACACG
>JAQZDD010000078.1 GCA_028751055.1 Euryarchaeota archaeon Ods04
CTCGACACGTTCACGAAGCTCCTGTCCGAGGTCGCTCATGGCGACGTTGATACGCGAGACCTGCGCCCACGACTCGACATCGTCGGCGTAGTCGCGCGTCTTCCAGTCCTTGGGGAGAGAGGGTGCCTCGTAGCCCACGCGGTCGAAGGCGTCGTCCCAGAAGAACTCGTACTCGTCGAGCAAGCCGATACGTTCGACGAGTTCTAAGTCGGAGTCTTCGAGTTCGTCGCGCCAGCCTTCGAGAGCGTCGTCCCAGTGGTGTTCGACGCGCGCGCGCACCTTTTGGTCATCGAGTTCGTCTTCCATTGCATGGGGAGAAGGCGCGCCGGAGTCAAAACAGCTTCCGTATTGTTCCGTCTATTCGCGGCGCGGTGACCGCCGACCGTGTCCGCGGCGTCGGGCGGAAACGTCGAGATACTTGCGACCGAACCATATCACGAAGACTGTCGACGAGATGAGACTGACTGTCGCAACGTAGAACAGCGTCGAGACGCCGAGTTCGAGCACACCGTTCGTCATCCGTCCCGCGCCCTCGGTCAGGAGAAGCAGGACGACGACCGAGACGCCGCCCGCGAAGGCACCAGCACGCACGGCTTCGGATATCTCGACTCCGCGGTACTCCAGAACGAAGGCTGTTACAGGGAAGACGAGAGCACCCACCGTGACGTGGACGTAGACAGGTACCGCGTCTATCGACGTTGTCGAGAGCAGGTCGATAAGACCGAGCAGGCTGGTAGCTATGATGAAGGCTGAACCGACGAGGAGTATCAGCCTTACCTTCAGGAACTCGACGAGTCGGGAGATTTCGTCGCTCACGGATGCGTATATGCCGATACGGAATTTAAATCTACGTCAGACGGGAGGCATACGACCAGTCCGGGAGCGACGGACATGCATGACACGGACGCAGATACGAAGCGAAGGATTATAGCCACGGAGACACAGGCGTATCCATGGAGATACAGCTTGTCGACCGCGAACCCGTCGTCGGCTTCTGGCGCGACAAGTTCGGCGTCCCGCCCGAGACGTTCGACGGCTACGTCTTCTACAAGAAGGGCGCCAAGAAGGTCTGGGCTGTCCGGCGTGAGACCGCCGAAGCCCTCGGAGAAGAGGACAGCGACAGAATCCCTGACACACTCGACACGCTCAACTACGAGTCGGTCGGTCTGCCCTTTCTACGCGTCGGCGGCGAACACGACAAGCCTACGACGGACGCGCTCCAGCTTTTCGGCGACGCCGTTACACGTAACTCCGTCGAACTCGACGCCGACGACGCGCGCGCCTTCGTCCGTGGCGAGACGGTCGACGTGGAGTACGGCGAGGACGAGGTAGACCTCGGGTATCTCGTCGTGAAGCACGACGGGCAGGTACTCGGATGCAGTCTCTACTTCCCCGGTGAGCTAAGGAGCCAGGTGCCGAAGGGACGCCGCGTCGACCTCGTGCTGTGAACTTGTCGCGCACGCACCGAACAAGCTTTTGTCCTGAGACGACAACAAGTCGGTATGAGTCTCGTCGACGAGTTTCTGCCCGGCAGAACGACAACAGTCCTCTTGGTCGTTCTTGCCGTCGTCGTCGGCTACGCGGCTGTCACCGTCACTGTCGGCGACGAGTCGCTCGACGCCGAGAAGGTTGAGACTCTCGTCGTCGAGGAGACGAACGAGGTACGGGACGCCCACGGCGTGCAGTCTGTCGAGACCGACTCTTCGTTGCGTGAACCGGCACGCAGACACGCCGAAGACATGGCACGCCACGGCTACGTCGGACACGAGACGCCCGAAGGAGAGCTTCCGTACCAGAGGTACGCCGACTGCGTAGAGGAAGGCTACTCGGGCGAGAACGTGGCGAACACGTGGCACAACATCAACATAATGACCGACAGAGGCGAGGTTCCGACAGCACATCTCTCGGACGAACGCGAGGTCGCGGAACACCTCGTGGAGTCGTGGATGGCGTCCGACGGACACCGTACGACGTTGCTGAACGACGACTGGACACGTATAGGCGTCGGCGTCGCTGTGACCGACGAAAACGAGGTTTTCGCCGTACAGGCGTTCTGCTCCGAGCCGTTCGTTGACTGAGGATGACGAAGCAGAGACGACGCTCGGAATCCTTTTACGCCGAAGCCGACAAGACAGTTTAGTGGTAGTACCGTCCGTGTCGCGTAACGAGAAACTCGAACACGAACCTAAGCCGGAAGCGGAAAAAGAACCTGAGCCGGAAGCGAGAAAAACTTCAGGAGCCGAAGATGACCGACCTGCTCAAGAACAAACGTGAGATAACACGTCTCCAGATACTCGTCGAGGTCGCCGAGAACCAGCCTGCGGTAAGCCAGAAGGAGGTAGCGGACGCTATCGGTATAACGCCGCAGGCGGTGTCAGACTACATGTCGAGTCTGGTCGAGGAAGGTTTCGTGAACAAGAGACGCCGCGGCAGGTACGAGATAACCAAGGAGGGTGCTGACGTGGTTCTGTCGCACGCCCAGAGCTTAGAAGCCTACGTCGACCACGTTATGCAGGAGGTTGTCGGAAACGTCTTCGTCGACACCGCCGTCGCCGACGACGACGTTCAGGCGGGAGACGTAGTCTCGTTGTCCATGCGCGACGGCTTCCTGCGCGCCTCGTCCGTCGGAGGCGACGGAGAAACCGAACCACCGAGGGCGCGCGCCGTCACAGACGCCTCGGAGGGCGAAGACGTGGGTGTCACGGAGTTCGACGGTCTCATCGAGTTCGAGCGCGGTACGGTGACCGTCGTACGTGTACCGTCTGTCGAGGACGGCGGAAGCCGTGCTGTCGACGAGAGTACGCTCGCAGAGACGGTCGGTGACAAGCCCGTATACGCGCTCGGCACAGAGGCTGTCGTCGCCCTCGAAAAGACGGGCGTCGGCTACCGAAGACACGCCGTCGCCGAGGCTGTCGTCGAAGCTTCGCACAACGGCGTCTCGTCGACGGTCGTGGCTGTCGAGGGACGTGTCGGAAGCCTGACCGACGAACTCAGCGCGGAGGGAGTCGAGTACGAGACGTTAGACACAACGACGGGTCAGAAGTAAGCGAACAGGACGCCGTTTACGAGAAGCGCGACGCCAAGCAGGGAGCCGACGACGTACCATGCATACGCGTCGTCCGCCGTCTTTTCGACCGCACCTTCACCGTCAAGCTTGCTCGTGGCGACGTGTAGCACGCCCGCCAAGACGAGCCAGAGCGCGGTCATCACGAGAACTAAGTTGCCACTCGTCGTTTCGATGAGCGACTCGAACGTGTAGAGCGTGCCAGCGAGATGTCCTCCGGTCACAAGTAGGACGACGACGCTCACTATCGAGATAGCTGTGAAACGTGACGTGAGTCGTCCTACCATCTCACTGCTACCCTCACCGTCGCGGAGAGCCGGAAGAACGGCGACCGTGACGTATACGGTCGCACCGACCCAGACGGCGGCGAATATCTGGTGTAGAGCGCGTACGGTAGCCGCGACTGCGACTTCTGTTTCCATGGCTGGCTTCGGATTGCAGTGCGCGCCTAATAGCGTTTCCGTCGTCTTTCTGTCATAATTCTGCTGCGGTCGGCGCGCCTCACCGAACCGTATCACCGTTACCGAGAGCGGTGACGCGCACAGCATCCGTCACCTCGTCCCGTCCGACGTGTACGGAAGTCCCGAAGACGCGCTCGACGTTCTCCTGCGTCAGAACTTCGGAGGGTACGCCGTTCGAGACGACGCTTCCGTCGCCGACCAAGACGAGTTCGTCACAGAAACGCGCCGCTAAGTTGAGGTCGTGTATCGCGGCTACCGCCGTCCTTCCTTCGTCGACGAGCGAGCGCACGAGCGAAAGCGTCTCTACCGCGCGTCCGATGTCTAAGCTTGCGGTGGGTTCGTCAAGGAGGAGCGTGTCGGCGTCTTGAGCGAGACAGCGCGCTAAGAGGACACGCTGTCGCTCGCCGCCGCTGACCTCGTGTATCGACCTATCGGCGAAACACGCGACATCGACGCGTTCCATCGCCTCCCGCACCTTGTCCGTCCTGTCGGTACCGAAACGCGGTACGTGCGGGTGGCGTCCCATACGTACGACCTCCTCGACGGAGAACTCGAAGGATACGTCGGTGTTCTGAGGCATCGTTGCGACGCGCCGCGCCGTCTCGCGCGACGAAAGCGACGAGATTTCGTCGCCGTCAACGCGTACGACGCCGTCTTCAGGCTCTGCCGCGCCGCTAGCCGCACGTATCAGAGTCGTCTTGCCCGCGCCGTTTGGACCCACGACACCCACGAACTCGTCAGTGGCGCGTGCTGTCACGTCCTCCAGAACCTTCTCGCCAGCGAGCGAGACGTCGATATCTTCGACGGATATCATAGCTCGTGCACCTCCCTCGTGCGCAGTAAGTAAAGAAAGAACGGAACGCCGACGAGCGCGGTCACTATTCCGACGGGCATCTCCGCGCCGCCCATTACCGAACGCGCGACTGCGTCCGCCCAGACCAGAAAGACAGCACCCGCGAGCGCGCTCGTGGGTATGAGAACACGGTGGTCGGGACCGACGACGAGACGCATCGCGTGCGGCACGATAAGCCCGACGAAGCCGATAACGCCCGCGACGGCGACGGCGGCGGCGGTAACGATACTCGATACGGCGAGCAGAACCATCTTCGTCCGTCCGGGGTTGACGCCGAGGGTACGCGCCTCCCGTTCTCCAAGGAGGAGTATGTTAAGGTCGCGCGCGAAGAATAGCAGGACGCCGAACCCCAACAAGACAGGCGGAACGACGGCGGCGACATCAGACCAGCTTTTGTACAAGAGGTTGCCCATGAGCCAGTAGACGGCGGAGCGCAGACCTTCGTCGTCGCTGACGTGCATCATGTACGACACGATAGCACCTAAGAACATCTGGACGGCTATGCCCGCCAACAGGAGCGTTGCGACGCCCGTCCGTCCGTTCTTCGTCGCAAGTCCGTAGACGAGTCCTGCGGCGGCGAGCGCGCCCACGAAAGCCGCGAACTGGACGCTGACCGAGAGCGAGTAGACGATGACTGCGACCGCGCCGACCGCGGCACCCGACGATATTCCTATGATGGTCGGGTCAGCCATAGGGTTACGGAAGAAGCCCTGCATGACAGCACCCGCCGCACCGAGAGCGAAGCCGACCGTCGCGCCGACGACGATACGCGGGAGTCTGACGTTCAGGATTATCGTCTCATGCGCTTCCGAACCGCCGAAGCCACCTCCGGAGACGAACGGGAGCCACCGCCGGGCGGCGTCGACGAGGACGGCGACGACCGTGCTGTAGCCGATGTCGACCGCACCTATACCGGACGCGAGAGCGACAGAGACGAGGAGAACGAAGGAGAGTACCGAACACCAGAAGACGACGGTCGCTCTCAACGACCTGCCGGTGCCGAACGAAGCCTCGGCGGTGCGCTCGTAGCCAGCCATGAAAACAAGTTCAGTTGGTTTAGTTAAAGTTTTATTGAATTAGTCTCTCGTCTGTCCCATGAGACGCGAACTGAAGATGGCGGTGCTCGTTGCAGTGGTCGTTCTCGTAGGCGTAGCGGCGGTTGCGGGCGTAGGAGCAGCACATGCACAGACGCAGACACAGGTGCAGGACGCTGAGGTATGCGACTTCCCGTATGAGACGCCCGGCGGAGAGACTGTCATAGAAGAGGAGCCTGAGCGCGTGGTGACTCTCGCACCCAGCGTGACGCAGACAGTCTGGGAGATAGAGGCTCAGGACAAGGTAGTGGGCGTGTCGAACGTAGACTCCTTGCAGTACCTTGACGGAGTC
>JAQZDD010000067.1 GCA_028751055.1 Euryarchaeota archaeon Ods04
GTCGCCGAGTTCGAGGACGGTATTCCGGGAAGAGCCGTCGTGAGCCACAGAGGGACGGAGGTGGCGGAGGCGACACGTCCGGAAGGGTGACGGACGAAAGTGGATAATGACTGAAAGACTCGTTTTAGCTTACGGAAGAGCTTTGAAACTAAGGCACAAAGCCGTAACACATGAGACGCAGAGAGCTACTCAGAACCGCAGGTCTTGTAGGTGTGGCTGGAGGCGTAGGACTGTCCGGCTGCCTGAACGGAGAGGAGAACGGAAACGGCGTAAACGGAGACGACGATGACGACGACAACGGCAACGGTAATGGCGAGGAGAACGGCGACGAAAACGGAAACGGCGACGAAAACGGCGAGCACGAAGACGTCGGCAGAAGGGACACGGGCGACGAAGGAGAGTTCATGTGGAGCTTCGAAATAACCCGTCTCGAAGCCGGTAACGAGGTCGACGAGGTCGATATAGAGTTCGACCACGACGACAACCTCGTAATCGTCGAGGGAACGACGTACGGCTCCAACCTGTGCAAGACAGCCGAACTCGGGAGCGCGGACTACGACGCCGACGAGAGCACTCTCGACGTTGAGGTTACGACACGCGATGTCGAGGACGCGGGCGACGTATGCGCCGAGGCTATACGCGAAATCGACTACGTCGCAACCTTCGACTTCGAGGACGAGGTACCCAACAACGTCTCCGTAAGCCACGACAGCAGGGAAGCCGGTGCCGCGGCATGGGATGCCGACTCCGCGACCGACGGCGCGGAACGCGACGACGCCTAGTCGGGGAGTTCGAGCCTCTCGCCGTCGGCGTACACCCGAGGCTGTTTTACGACGCCGTCAAGATGTAGGTCGCACTCGACGTCGCCGCCGAAGCCCGACGAGTCGCCGACTGCGACGTGTACGGTTCCGGCGACCTTCTCGTCCTGAAGGACGTTTCCTATCAGCGTCGCCGACGGGTTGACGCCTATGCCGAGTTCAGCAAGGTTGCGCCCACAGTCACCGACGGCGTCTATCTTCTCGCGCAAGCCTTCGTGGGATATGTCGGTGGCGTGCCCGTCCTCGAACTCTATACGTACGGGTTCGTCTAGGCGTCCGAAACCCGATAGGGAGCCGTCGACGACGAGCGTTCCGTCCCCCGTGGTCGGCGCGACATACACCTCTCCTGCGGGCAGGTTTGTGACACATCCTGCGTCGTGGCAGATGCCGTCGTCCGGTTGCCAGTCCCTTTCGCCGACTTCTAGCGTCAGGTCGGTGCCTGCGTCCGACTCTATCCGTACCTCGTCGACGCCTTCGAGAGCGTCCAAGAGAGCGTCGGCGTTCTGGGCGACCACGGAGTAGTCGGCGAGCATCGCGCCTTCCATTATCTCCTCGGTTATGCTCGGCATCGTTCCGACACGGGCACCCGCCTCGCAAGCCCTCTGACGCGCCTCTGTGTGAGTAAGACTCCGTGTCGTCGGCGCGATAACAACGTCCGACGCGCGCATAGCCGCCGCGACGGGCGCGGGCGGCTCCCTGCCGTGTTCCTCGTCCGCCTCTACTTCGGCGTAGACGGTCGTGGCACCCGTCTGGCGCGCCGCGTCAACGATACCGCGTCCGATACCGCGTCTCAGGTCGTCCGATACGACGAGAACTGTTTCTTCCGCCGATACGTTCATGCACTCCTCTACGGCTACACGTGCTCCTTCTTCCATGCATAACGTTGTATCGGAACGGTTAAAAATCGCACGCGCCTACGACGACTCACGTGCCGGCGTAGCTCAGCTGGTAGAGCGAGTCCTTCGTAAGGACTAAGCCGAGGGTTCAAATCCCTCCGCCGGCTATCGGTCAAACATCCACATCCTGTTCTGAATAGCAAACGACGGCTGATAACGAACGGTTACGGGTTCGCGGGCGGCAGTGCCCGGTGTCGGCGCGGAGGAACAAGGAAGTTCGCGCGGTTCCGAACCGTCATGAACTCAAGAATTCCGTTGTTGGTTCGCTGACCGACCGCGGTTCCTTCTCCCAGATGGGACGCGTTCATCGCGGTCCGTACCTTCGTGAAATTGCCGATTCCCTGCTGGTGGGAAAGAAAGTGGAGACCTGCCTCGTTGTCGTCGGTCGAGGGAAAGTCACGGCGAAGTAAGAGCGGACGACCGTCTGTTCGGGCATCGGCTGCCTTCTGACCGTGTCCGACCACCCCTTCGCGTGCGTCCCTCCCCATGTGCGTCGGGCATCCGCCGACTCCGCTGTCGGCACCGAGGTTGTCGCCGGCACCTTCGACACGGTCTTCCTCCGCGTGGACGGGACAGAACATCTTGGCGACGCGCTCCTCACGTGTGTTCTGTCCGTACCAGTCGTCGAGTTCGAGACGGATACGCGAGAGATGCGTCGTCGTGGCACCTTCGAACGGACCTGCGGCTACCGTCACCCGGTCTTCGGTCGCTTGGTTGCCGCGCATTCCGGACTTGAACCCCATAAAGAGCGGCGAATCCTCCGGAACCGGGTTTGATTCCGGGACGTTGTCAACTTCGTCTTGGCGGTCGGCAGGCATCCCTGTACCGCGGAAGCCCGTCCGTCGCTGTGCGACCTCGAACACGCCGTCGAAGGACGCTGAAACAGGTCTTCCGTTGAGTTCTTCAAGCTCCCCGGTCAGTGCTTGCTCGGCACCGAGCACGACCTCAGCATGGTCGCTTGCGAGATGAACGAGCGCGTCGGCGGTGTCAAGGTCGGGGTTCTCGAAAGACGCCATCGGTGTCGATTCCGGCAGGTCAACCGTGTTCGGCAGGTCGTCGTCGAACCGGTCGAAGTAGTTCGGCGAGTACCCGATTGTGTGGAGCAGTCCGTTGTTGCCGCGGACGTATGCAGTATCGAGTGTGGAAAGGGCTTCCTCTACCTGCTGGCGGTCGGCGGTAACGTCCGTCCCGACGTACTCAAGCAGAAGGAGCACGTGGTGACGTGGCAGTTCGTGGTTGCCGTGGTCGTCGGTGTCAAGGAACTCATTCCACGCGTGCTGGCGTTCGGGCAGTTCTGAGGTGTCGTCCGGTCCCTGAGGAACGTCGGCTTCGCTGCGGTCAAGACAGGCAGCGAACGCGCTCGCGCCACCGACTGCGACCGCGGTCTTGAGGAACTGTCGCCGAGAGGAGTAGAACCGCTCATCCATAGATTATAATGTAACCGGACAGACAAAGCTCTAACGACGAAAGACAACGGAGTGTTCAGATAAGCAGTTTTCCAAGAGACTAACTGAACTGTTCGCTTGCGGAAAAGTCTTAACGAACGCGTCCGTTGTCCCTTCCATGGTTGACAACATACTCGACAGGATAGTCGTCCCGGTTTCGGGCGAGGACGACGCGGTCAAGACGGCTAAGGCGGTCGCACCGTACTTCAACGGCTCCGAGATTATCGCCGTCTACGTCATCGAGAAGGCTGGGGGGGCACCTAACAAGGCACCGATGGACGCCGCCGAGGAACACGGCAGGAAAGCACTCGACGCGTTCGAGGAGGAGCTTGCGGAACACAGCGACAAGATAAAGAAGGAGATACTTTTCGGCAGTGAAGTCGCGGACACAGTGCTAAAAGAAGCCGAAGACAGAGGTGCTACTGTCGTCTTCGTCGCGCGCGAGGGCGGAAGGTTCATAAGACTACTCACGGGCGACAACGCCATCTCGTTCGTGACGAAGAACAGGATACCCGTCGTCTCGCTCCCGCGTCCGGAATAGACTTAAGTCAAGCCGTTTCCTACTCTCGGCGAAGGAAGGAATCACAATGGACAACAAGACCGTAGCACTCGTAGGCGCGCTCCTGGTTTTGGGCGTCGCAGTCTACGGCATGGCTACAGGGAACCTGCCGGGGTTCGAAGGTATCGGTGAGGAAGAGGAGGTGAACGGAGACGGCGGAGTCGCCGACATGGAGGAGACCAACGGCGAGGACAACGGTGCCGAAGCCGAGAACGGAGAAGAAGACGGAGAGGATGAAGAGTTGGATGAGGAGATAGAGGAGATTGCGGCTGAGACCGGCTTGGGCATGGACGAGATACTTGAGCTAGAGCCTGAGAGACGCGAGGAGCTTCTGAGACGTGCACGGCTACCTCAGGTCTGTGAAGACCAAGGTGAGGAGGTAGAGCTAGATTCGAGTCACGTTCCGATACGTGCCGGTCCGCCTTTCAACCCGAAGCTGTTCGAGAGCATGGTGCACAACGAGCTTAACGACCTGCGTATAGTGCACAGCGACGGTGAGCCGCTCGACTGCGACCCCGAACTCCGCGACATAGCACGTGAGCACAGCGAACTCGTCATCGAGGGCGACGAGATAAACGCGACGGATGTGAGGTACGAAGGCATCTGCGAGAATCCTCGGGAAAACTACGGTACGTGGTACTACCAGCGCGACATGGAGCTTGACTCGCCGGACGTCGGAAGCGACCAGAGGGTGAACATGATACGTGACCACGAGGAGTTCGTGCGCGACGTGCGCCGTGTCTGGTACAACTCGGGCAACGTCATGGGTGCTATAACAGACGAGAGCAGGGAGCGGCAGGGTATCGGTGCCCATATAGAACGTGATACGAGACGTGTTGTCGTGACACATGTCGTCTGTTAACGTTTGACGTTCTACCTCTCACTAACCGTCTTTCTCCCGCTAACGGATGCATACCGACGTACTACGTCTGTGTGGCTCGCGTTCGTCCATCCGTTACGTGTCCCTACCACGGATAGTTAAGTCTACTTTACTCAGAAACAGCCGAAGTTACTCAAGTTAAAGTAAAATATACTCAGTGTTCATGCTTACTTACGGTTCTTCTAACTCAGCTTACTCGTAGGCTCAGGTAGTGAAGCATGCGTAGGTTATATATCTGCGAGGAACCGAACTGTAGATGAAGACTATACAATGGACACCAAGGTCATAGCGATGGTGGGTGCCGTCATAGTCGTCGGTGCCGCCGTGTACGGGGTGGCTACGGGAACCGTGCTACCCGGCACCGAGGACATCACGGGCGGAGCCGACGACACAGAGCCGGAGGACGACGACAGCGTTGAGGTTGGGAACCTAGACACCGACGAAGACGACAACGGTGACGGAGGCGACGAAGGCGGAGACGAGAACGATGTGGGTGACGGAAACGACGAAAACGGCGCGGACGCCGACGGTGAGGACACTAACGGCGAGGGTGCTGACGGCAACGGAGACGAAGAGAACGGCGAAGAGGAGGATATCGACGAAGCACCTATAGACTTAGGACTCGACGAAGACAGCCCGTATATCTGCGAGGAGCGCGGCGGTAACGTAGACGTGAGCGACATATCCGACTACCGTCCGATTGCCGCGGGACCGCCTTTCGACGCCCTAAAGTTCGAGAGCATGCTCCACGACTCGTTAAACACGCTACGTGAGATACGTACCGACTCACCCTTCGGAGAGACGGAGCTACTCAGATGTGACCCCGAACTCCGCGACATAGCACGCGAGGGTAGCCGTACAGGGGACACGGCGACTGTCAGAAACGAGGCTCAGGAGATATGTGAGAACCCACAGGTGAGACAAGGTCTCTGGTACTACCAGCGCGACATGGAGCTTAACTCACCGTCCGACAGCGGCGACCAACGCGTCGTCTTCATAGCCAACCACGAGGACCTCGTCCGTGACATACGCGGCGCGTGGGGCAATGACCGTAGCTTCGTCCGGACGATAATCGACGAGGAGATGACACGTCAGGGCATCGGTGCTGACATAGACCGTAGGAGCCGTGCCGTCGTCGTGACGCAGGTCGTATGTGGCGACTTAGAGGAAGAAGAGGACGAGGACGACGAAGGTGACTCCGACGACGAGTAGACGTAGACAGCTATCAGGTCAGATAACCTCGTCAACGACCTTCTTGACGTTGCGCGCGACGGAGCCTTCGCCTTCGACGGTGCCGTCCTCGTGCACTACGTACTCGCCGAACTTCTCGACGACGACACGGTCTTCGTGCCTCTCCGCCGGAAAGCCCGCATCCTCCAGAGCGTCGGCGACGTCGTCCATCGGATGCGGCTTCTTCAGACGTTCTAGAGGAAACGCGTAGAACTTGTGTCCGCGTTCGCACATCTCGTCGAAAAGCTCGCTGGGTTCGTAGTTACGCCAGCCGCTCCACCAGCTGTCTAAATCCTCAACGAAGGCGACGATAACAACCGGTGCGTCCTCGTCGTA
>JAQZDD010000361.1 GCA_028751055.1 Euryarchaeota archaeon Ods04
GATGCTGACCAAGAAAGGGACGTAACGGTACTCGGGAGGAACGGATAGGTCGTAAGCGCGGAGAAGCGCGAACAGGACGGCGAGAGCACCGAGTATGAGCCACGACGGAAGGACGACCCACTGTAGGAGCGCGCGTCGGCAGCCGTCGGAGACGCCGTAGCCGCGGTACTCGGTGTAGTCGCTTTCTGACACTTCGCGTTACCTCACAGAGTCTTCTCGGTCTATTCGTCGCCTGTCTTCCGCCACTCGGCGTCGTCGCCTATCCTGCTCGCCGTCGGACCGTCTTGGTCCTGGTACTTCGAGCCGCGTTCCTCTCCGTATGGCTCCTCAGCAGGTGACGACAGCTCTGTCAGGACGAGCTGTGAGATACGCATCTCCTCGGGGCGGAGCGCGACGGGCGCGGTTCCTAAGTTGGAGAGTTCAAGCGTAATCTGCCCGCGGTAACCGGGGTCGACGAAGCCCGCCGTGTTCGATAGGAAGACGCCGCCGCGTCCGCCGATGAAGTTCTCGACGGCGCGTCCGCCGGGCTGCACTTCAAGGTCGTACGTCGTCTCGCGCTCGCCCGTGTGCTCAACCGTTTCGACACGCTCGAAACGTACGCCGCCGTCGACGAGAGCCGAGAGGCGGCGCGCCGCCCTTGTGCCGTCGTAGACCTCGGTCAGCCTGTGTAGCGTCGAGCGTTTGACGGCGTCGTACTCGGCGTTTTCGAGGTTCGATATACTCGACTTCGATGACCATCCTACGGCGTCCGCAACGTCCTTCATCCGCATACCCGTCTCGGAGCGCGCCTCGCGGAGGAGTTCAGGCACGGCGGGCACGTACTCGCCGCGTCTGTGGGCATGGGTATCCTCGGAGAACTCGACGATCCATTCGGTGCCGGTTTCGCGCTCCCGCGACCGTAGGGTGTTGCGTAGACCGAGACGGGCGCAGAGATATGCGACATCGTCGGCGAGGTCCTCGTTGAAGGTGTAGAATACGGCGCGCGTATCGCGTCGTGAACCGTCGCCGTCCACCAGCCCTTCGAGAAGGGCGCGAACCTCCGCGTCCGACCAGTTCCACGCCTCGTCGGGAACGCGCTTGTCGCTTCCTTCGCCGGCGAGTGCTGTGAAGACCGAAGACCAGAGTGCCGAGCAGACGGTGAGACGCGACGCACCGCCCGACTCGCTCCACGAAAGTGGGGCGTCGTACCCTTCGAACCAGTCGGCGGCGCGCTCCAAGAGGTCCTCGTCTGTGTTCGTGAATACGACCTGTTTCCCGCGCGCGTAGCCCTCTGCGACGTAGAATCCGAGAACCCACCCGAACTCGTCAGTAACTTCGAGCGTCTCGGGGAGCGTGTAGTCGCTCTGTTTGTACGCGATTTCGACTCCCGAAGGCTCCTCTACCGCTTGTAGGGGTGCCGCGCCGCGTTTCTCGTAGAGGCGTCTGCTTCCGCGCGGAACGCCTTCCCAGTCGGCATCCAGACTGCCGGAGCCATCAGAGGCGTAAACGACGAGTTCGCCGTCCTCGTCGCCCAGGAGTCGGAGGAGGTCTATCTCGTCATCCGAAACGACGGGTTCGGGGAGTTCGTCGGGGACCATTACGAGGCTTCCTTCGGCGTCCTCCGACGGAACACGTGTCACGCGTCCCGACTCATCGACCGTGAAGAGGTTGTGGTCCTCTGTGACCCGCACCTCGCGCCCCGATTCGAGCGTGACACGGTAGATGTCCTTCGTCGGGTTGGTGATGTGGTCGGTGACGCGGTGTGTGGACACCTCAAGGGTGGAGGGTTCGAACGCAACTGCACGCGCCTCTTTCTCGTCTTCGACGACCTCGCC
>JAQZDD010000367.1 GCA_028751055.1 Euryarchaeota archaeon Ods04
AGGAGTTACGCAGAAGGCTCGAAGAAGAGCGGGCGAGGAACGAAGAGCTACGCGAGAAGCTGGAGAAGAAAGAGGATGAGGAAGAGAGTTACAGCGCGGAAGACTGGCTCGGCTAGCTAAAGAAGACCGTTCTGTTTCGCCACGGTGTTTAGCTGTATCTCGTCCGTGCCTTCGACGACACGCAGGACACGCGCGATATGGAGATGGTCCATGAACGGGTTGTCCTCCGAAAGACCGCTCGACGCGTGTATCTGGACGGCGTCGTCGGCTATCTGCCAGAGCGTGTCGGTGGCATACCACTTGAAGATGGAGGACTCCTCGACTGTCTGCTGCCCTTCGTCCATCTGCCAAGCTAAGCGTAGACCCGCGGAGTCAGCCGTGTAGTTACGCGCCCTTCCCTTCGCAACCTTTGTCGAGACCTGCTGGTACTCGCCTATCGGCTTTCCGAACGCCTCGCGCTCGTTGGCGTACTCTTTACACAGGTCAAGGAGGTTGCGCGAAAGACCGACTGCGCGTGCTCCGAGTTCGAGGCGTCCGAGCGACAGGAACGACATGGCGTTGTAGAACGCGCCGTCCTGTGTGCCGAGAACGCGGTCTTCGGGTATGCGTACGTCGTTGAGTAGTACCTCCGCCTGTCGTCCTTCCAAGCCGACGGCGTTGTTGTACGAACCGAGCTCGAACTCGTCGCTCTCGACGATGAAACACGTTATGCCGCCGTACCTTCCGGCGTCCTCAACGGGCGTGGTGCGCGCGAATATCTGCGCGAAGTCACAGTGCGGCG
Source organism: Euryarchaeota archaeon Ods04 (assembly GCA_028751055.1). Taxonomy (GTDB): domain Archaea; phylum Halobacteriota; class Halobacteria; order Halobacteriales; family Halorutilaceae; genus Halorutilus. The sequence continues at coordinate 782 of JAQZDD010000367.1, forward strand.
CGTTCGTTATCCACTGCTTCGAGCCGTTGAGCACCCATTCGTCGCCGTCCTTCTCCGCCGTCGTCTTCATGCTCGGCGCGTCGGAACCCACGGACGGTTCGGTCAGACCGAACGCGGTCGTCTTCTCGCCGCGTATGCAAGGCTCCAGATACTTCTCGACCTGTTCGCCCTCTGCCTGCAGGAGTAACGGCTTGGGACCTTCGGGTCCGGCGAGCATGAGTTCGTGCAAGCCTCGACCTTTTTCGGAGACATGGCGCGTCGCGCGGTACCAAGTCACGTTCGAGACGCCCTCGCCGCCGTACTCCTCGGGCATGTTCATCGCGTAGAAGCCCGCCTCCGCGCTCTTTCTGCGTACTTCGTCGGCAGCCTCCTGCACCTCGGGGACGACCGCGCCGTCGGCTTCGTTGCTCAGACGCGGGTTGTCGAACGTCTCGCCGAGTTCGTCTTCGAGCGGCTTGACTTCCTGCTCTATGAAGTCGTCTATGCTGTCGAGTATCAGGCGTGTCTCCTCGTCCTGTGCGAAGGAGACGCCTCCATGTCCTTGTTGTTCTGTCACAACTGACATATACCCCACAGGATTATATACGTTAGCCTGCTACGAAGAGGCATGCTCGAAGACGTGCGCGTCGTAGACCTGACAAGACTGCTTCCCGGACCGTACGCAACACAGCTCTTAGCCGACTTAGGTGCCGATGTCGTGAAGGTAGAGTCGCCTGACGGAGACTTCTCGCGGTACTCACCGCCGTTTCTCGACGGCGTCGGAGGCATCTTCTCGATGGTGAACCGCGGAAAGAGGAGCGTCGAGCTCGACCTGAAGGACGACGACGCTCTCGCCGCGTTCTACGCGCTCGTAGAGGACGCAGACGTCGTCATCGAAGGATACCGTCCGGGTGTCGCCGACCGTCTCGGTGTCGGCTACGAAGACGTGCGCGAAGTCAACGACGAGATTGTCTACTGCTCGCTCTCGGGATACGGACAGGAAGGCAC
>JAQZDD010000338.1 GCA_028751055.1 Euryarchaeota archaeon Ods04
CAGACCTCTGTTGCGTAGACGGACGGCGATTTTGACGCGCTGTTCGGGCGAGAGGCGTCTGTGCAGGAAGCCGGTAGCGGCGTTCACGAGGAGGTTCTCCGCTCCCGCGCCGCCGTTCTCCGAGACGAGACGGACGCCGTGTGTCTCGGGCGTCTCTCCCGTGATTATGCTGGGCCAGAGTTCGTACGTGTCGGGCTTGCCGAGTACCTCGTTGTCGAGCGTCTCGGTGCGTGTATGGTGAGGAACCAAGCCGTCGGCGAGTCCGAACTCCTCGCAGAGAGAGTAGTCGAGACCGTCCCAGCCTAAGACGTAGGTGGTTCCTTCGGAATTCGACATTACCCGAGATACGGGGCACGCGGTTAACTTCTTTGTGGGAAACTCGGCTACGGCTACGGTTACGGCTACGGGGCACAGTTACGGCTACAGCTACTCGGCGCGTACGTCGTCGAACCAGTCCGGTGGCTCGGGGTCGGCGTCGCCCCCGTTGAACTCGTACTCGGTTTCCATCGTCTCCACCTCGTCGTCGGCTAAGACTCTCACGGCGAGGTACTCGGCATACGAACCCGCATCGGTCAGGCTCACGGACACGTCCGCCGAAAGCAGGGTGCCGGTTTCGGCATCGACACGTACCTCGCCCGACGTGTCGGAGATACGGTAGAGGTTACGTCCTTCCCTCCATCCCGACTGTGGCTCGTAGACGCGTACGCCGTCGCGCTTTTCGGCGCGCTCGTACTCTGTCGAGTAGAGCGAGTTGACAAAGAAGCTCGCCGAACCCAGCGTGTCTTCCATGAGGTCTTCGACAACCACTTCGCCAGTTCCGTCGCGGTCGGGCACGGTTGCGTTTGTGACGGTGATGAGTGTCTTCGTGCCGTTCTCGACCACCTCCTCGTCGTCGTCATCAAGCACCCTCTCGCGTATGTCGTCGATATGCTCCTTGTCGCCCTCGGTTCTCTCGTAGATGTCTGCCTCCGGATGCGGCTGGTAGCTCTCTGTGTAAAGACCTTCGTCACCACCGTCGGTGACGGAGTACCGCGCGCCGTCCTCCTTGACCGAGGCTTCGAGCGCGATGAACCTCTCTCCGTCTATGGTAATCTCGCCGTCGAGTTCGAAGCTATCGATGTCTTCGGCGTCGGCGATAGAGAATGCGTCGCGGTCGGGGGGAGACGTTGAGAGAGGGAAGACTGCCGCCGCTACGAGAGCTAAAACGACCAGCCCTAGGACTCCGGCGACAGCCCACGCCGTCCGTCGTTCCATACTACCGCGTGAGTCTCCGGCGGTATATCTCTTCGGTACTGTACTACACCCACGCGACGGAGTCGGATATTCGCAGACGCGTGTGTCCGACGAGGTACGCCTCCGTCTCGGGCGTCTCGCCCGGGCGCGTCCTGTAGACGACGGCGGGCGTGTGCCCCGTCTCGGGCTTCCTGTCGACGACACGTCTCCACGCGGAGTCGTCGAAGCTAGAACAGTCGACGAAAAGCACACCGTCGTTCTCGCGCAACTGTCCGCCTGCCTCTGACTTCTTGGCGGCGGTTTCGCGCACCGCCTGCTCGGGCGTCGAAGCCTTCCGTCGTCCAGTCGGCGTCGGACGCGTGACTTCGACTATGGCGTCTGTGCCGTTGCTTTTGGCGAGGAAGTCGAGGCTGTGCCCCGAATCCATGCCGACTTCAGGCTCCACGTCGTATCCCGCGTCGTGCAGTATCTTCGCGGCGTTGTACTCTCCCATCGTCGCCTCCATACGGACGCGGTCGTGCGACTCGCTCGTTCCCAACTTCGACGCCATCGTGTACCGCTCGCCGTCGAAGACACCCGACGAGACGAGGTCGTCGTAGAACGAGAGCGCGACGTCCGCCGCTGTGTCGGGGAAGCCCGCGCCGGTGCGCAGGAACTCGCGCGCCGTCTCGCGTCCGTCCTTCGACATCAGGACCGGGAGGAAGAACTCTGCGATACCGGGGTACCTTTCGAGCCACGGTGCCTCGTTCTTCAGCGCGGTCAGGAGTTCGTCCTCCGCCCAGTCG
>JAQZDD010000394.1 GCA_028751055.1 Euryarchaeota archaeon Ods04
CCCACCTGCTTCGACGACAGCCCCGTCGAGTCGGCTATGCTACGGCTCTTGAAGTACCGTTTGCCACGTCCGATACCGTCTTGCAGGTGTTCGAGGATACGTCGCTGCTCCTCGCTTAGTTCTTCCTCGGACATGCACTACAGTACGTCCTCAGCCGTATTAAATTGGTCGTTCGTTCTCGTCACGTACCGACGAGTTCGAACGGCATGCCGACGCCCTTCTCGCGCCCCCTGCGGTTCACGAGACGTGCCGCCGCAACGTCCTGTATAGCGAGACCTGTCGAGTCGAAGACTGTTATGTCGTCCCCGCGCGACGCGACGGTCTTTTCGCCGGTTACTATCTCGCCAAGGGTTGCGTATATATCTTCCTCTGAGAACTCGCCGCGCGAGACGGCGACGTTGATTTCACCCGAATGGACGCACTGCTCGCGGTCGTCGACCACGACGCGCGCGTCTTTCAGGATGTCGAGGTCGAGTTCCTGCTTCCCTTCGGCGTCGGCACCCATCGCGTTCAGGTGCGCGCCGTCTTTTACCCATTCGCGGCGTACGACGGGTTCGCGCGACGGCGTGAGCGTCGAGACGATGTCGCAGCCAGCGGCTTCGCGCGTCGAACCGCCGACAACTTCGAAGGACGCGTCGTCGTGGTATTCGACAAAACGTTCGATGGCGTCCTCGTCGACATCGGCGACTACGACGCGCTCAATACCGGCGACCGACGTGACAGCCTCGACCTGTGTGTACGCCTGCGCACCCGCGCCGACGACGCCGAAGGTGCGCGCATCCGGCGGCGCGAGATAACGCGTTGCGACGCCCGAGACGGCACCCGTTCTGTATCTCGTGAGCGTCGTACCGTCCATGACTGCGAGCGGGAACGCTGTCTCGGGGTCGCTGTAAACGGCGACGCCCATGACGGAAGGAAGGTCGTGTTTCTCGGGGTTGTCGGGATGCGAGTTGACCCACTTTACCGACGCGCCGTCTCCCGTATCTGCGTCTTCGTCCCCGTCATCCGTGCCGCCGACGTAGGCGGGCATCGCGCGGAAGTCGCCGTTGTACTGCGGCAGGTCGATGTAGGACTTAGGTGGCATCTTCGCGTCGCCTCTGTGGTACGCGGCGAAAGCCTGTTCGACGGCGTCGACGACCGACGGCGTGTCGAGGAGCGTGTCAACGTCGTCAGGTCCGAAGATGTAGGTCTTCATTACGGAGACGTACGCGCGCCCTTCTAATAATTCCCGGCGTCGAACTACGCACAACCGGACGGGAACAAAGGGTAAACCCTAAGAAGAGAGGCACCGTAGCCGAAACCGCGCAAGGAGTCCCGTAGTATACCGCGTGAGCGGTCTGCGCGGGACAGAACGAAGTGAAGTCCCGTAGTATCGTGCGAAAGCACGATGCTCGGGACGACTGAGCAAAGCGAAGGAGTCCCGTAGTGTAGTGGTCAATCACGGGGGGTTCTGGTCCCCCTAACCCAGGTTCGAATCCTGGCGGGACTATTTTACAGGTTGTATCTAATCCTGAAAAAAGTCAGGTAGTAGCATCTGCGGGAGGTGTCGCGCCTTGACCGTCGAGGAGGTAGACTGGCACGGTCTCTTCGACGCTGCGCGTGA